>JBIPLL010000241.1:0-5079 GCA_044368425.1 Beijerinckiaceae bacterium | reverse complement strand
GCCCTGGCCGTTTCGCCCGCACGGCCTTCCGGCTGCGCGAGGGGGTCGATCCGGACCCGGATCTGTCCTTCACGGCATTGGTCGGCACCCTCATCGTCGGCTCGGTGCGGGTCACCCCGGCCGCGATCGGCCCTTTCATCGGCCACATGCTGGGCCCGCTGACGGTCGATCCCGCCTTCGAGGGACGTGGCATCGGTGCCGCCTTGATGAACCGCGCCATTGCGGCCGCGCGCGAGGCGGGCCATCGCCTGATCCTGCTGGTCGGCGACGCGCCCTATTATGCCCGCTTCGGCTTTGTGCCGCTTCGTCCCGGGCACCTGACGCTGCCCGGCCCGGTCGATCCGGGGCGCTTTCTGGCGCTTGAACTCGAGCCTGCGATTCTCGACAAGGTCGGCGGCCCCGTTATCGCCTGTCCGCGCGGCGCAACCGTCCTGCCTCGCTGAGCCAGGCGAACACGGCAGGTAGCGCAAGCAGCAGAAGCCCCAGACCGCCCAGCATGAGCGGCAGCAGGCTCAGACCCACGACGCGTGCGCTGTCGGTGGGCCGCATCCCGATCCAGTCTCCGCCGGAAAAGGTCGTGCCTGCTCTCAAGGGCACGATGCGCGGCATGTTCACCCGCGCATGTCCCTCGACGCCAATCCGGCGCACCGAGCCACCGGTCGCTTCCATCAGCGGTTGCAGGCGCGCGCTGTCGCTGAACACATCGGCCATTTCGCGCGGATTGGCGGGCCCTATTCCAACAAAGGTCGTGAGACCGCCCTGATCGACGCGATGCAGGCCCAGCTCACCGCTAGGTGCCGAGCCGGTAAACACCCCCGGCCGGGCCTGCGTCAGCGACACCTGCACCTCCCGCCCGCTCGGCAGGCGCAGCACGGCGGGATCGACCCGTTCGGACATGGTCTGGCGCTCGACCTCCACGTCCCGGCCGCGCGAATAGGCGCGCAGGGCCTCTTCCTCGAGGTCGGGCTCCTTCATCAGCCAATGGCCGAGCCTGCGCAGGAGATCGAGATGCGGCCCCCCGTCCTGGAAGCCGCGCGCCCAGAGCCAGGCATGATCGGACAAAAGCAGCGCCACGCGCCCCTTGCTCTCGCGATTGAGGAGCAGAAGCGGCCGGTCGCCCGGACCCGACATCACGGCGGTACCCCGGCTGGTGCGGCTGCCAACCACGCGAAGCCATTCGCCCCAGGCCGGCGGCTCCGAGGCCGAGCCGGGCAGGTCGCGCGTCACCGGATGGCGCACGCCCTGATCGGTCACCCGTGCCCGGAACGGCTGTTCCAGCACCTGCCCGTCGGGCTGCGCTGGCAGGACGGCGGCAAGCGGTGTGCGGGCCAGCGAGTTCAGCCCGGAAAATTCCGGGCCCGCCGCGACCAGAAGCGCTCCCCCGTCGCGGACATAGCGCGCGATGTTCTCGTAATAGAGGCTCGGCAGGATGCTCTGGTTGGCATAGCGGTCGAGAATGATCAGGTCGAATTCCTTGATCTTGACCTGAAAGAGCTCGCGCGTCGGAAAAGCGATCAGCGATAATTCGCTGATCGGGGTGCCATCCTGCTTTTCAGGCGGGCGCAGGATGGTGAAATGGACGAGATCCACATTCGCGTCCGACTTCAGCAGGTTGCGCCAGGTCCGCTCGCCTGAATGCGGCTCGCCCGAGACGAGCAGCACGCGCAGCTTCTCCCGCACACCCTCCACCGTATGGACAATCCGGTTGTTGGCTGTGGTCAGTTCGCCGTCGAGCCCGTCGACTTCGATCTCGAACACATTGGCCCCGGCCCGGTCGATGCGTACCTGAAGCGCGATCGGCGCACCGGGGCGTGCGTCGATCGTGCCCACGACCTGCCCGTCGCGGCGGATCGTCAGGCGCCCGCGTCCCGTGCCGCCGCGCTCCTCGACGCGCACGCGCAGGACCAGCTCCTTGCCGACCAGCCCGAAGCGCGGGCCGTCAACCAGCACGACACGCCGGTCGCGTTCGGCGCCATGGCCGGTAATCAGCGCATGGACGGGCGCGCGAAATCCAAGTGCCGCCACCTGCTGCGGGACATCATGCACGATCCCGTCCGTGATCATGATGGCGCCGGCCAGCCTGCCGGAGGGAACATCTGCGAGACCCTGGCTCATCGCGGCGAAAAGGCGCGTGCCCTCTGCGCCGTCATTCTCCGGCAGCTCGATGACCCGCGCCTCAAGGTCGGGCAATTCGCCGATCCGGCGCAATACGTCGGCCTTTGCGGCCTGCGTCTGTGCCGCCCGGTCGCCCAGCGCCTGCGAGCCGCTGCGGTCCACGACGACCGCCACGATGTCCTTGACCCGCTCGCGCTCCTCGCTGACGAGGGTCGGGTTGGCGAGCGCCAGCGCCATCAGCACGAGAGCGACGCCGCGCGCGAGGCCCGACGCCCGGCGTGCCCAGATGGCGGCCAGCGCCGCAACGAGCGCGATGGCTGCCAGCACATAAAGAACTGGCATCGGCAGGAGAGGGGCGAAGCTGACGCTCGTCATCTATTGCCCCAGCCGTTCAAGCAGCGGTCCGACATGGACCTGGTCGGCTTTGTAATTGCCGGTCAGCGCATACATCACGAGGTTGATGCCGCCGCGCAGCGCCATTTCGCGCTGCCGCTCGCCGCCGCCAACCATGGCGAAGAGCGGCTCGCCCCGGTCCGACACCGCCCAGGCCGCCGCAAGATCATTGCCCGTAATGACGATGGGCGAGATCCCGTCGCCCGAGCGTGCCGGACGCGCCTCGCCGTCGGGTACGGGCGGCAGGGCCTCGATCCAGGTCCGGCCGGTGGCAAAACGGCCCGGCAGCTCTTCCAGAAGGTAGAACGCCTTTGTGACCACATGGTCCTTCGGCAGCGGCTCAAGCTCCGGGATGTCGAGCGTAGCCAGCATGCGCCGCAATTGCTGCGTGGCGGGGGTGGGATCGCTGCCCACGCGGATGCTGGCGGCATCGCGGGTGTCGAAGATCACGGTTCCGCCGCCCTTCATGAAGGCGTCCACGCGCCGCAGGGCCGCCTCGGAGGGCAGGGTGCCTCCAGCGACCACGGGCCAGTAGAGCAGCGGAAAGACGGAGAGTTCATCGCGCGCGGGATCGACGCCCATCGGCTCGCCGGGTTCGAACGCGGTTCTCGCACTCAGAGCCCGCGACAGACCCTGAAGTCCGGCGCGGCTCACATTGTCGACCTGCGCGTTGCCCGTCAGCGCATAGGCCAGGCGCGTGCGCGACGCAGCCTCGATCATCGTCCGTGAGGCGCTCGCGGGAGGCGTCGCTGCGGATGTCGCATTCGGAGCCGTGGCAGGTGCCTGTACCTGTGCCTGTGCCTGTACCTGTGCCTGTGCGTGAGCCGTCATCGGGCTGGCCATAACCGCCAGTCCCAGGCCGAGCACCAGCGCTGCGGCGGCGGTCGCCTTGCGCCGTGCGAAGGTGGCAAGACCGCCGCCCAGCAGGATCATGGCGAGCGTATCGAGCGCCAGCAGGGCAAGGGCGAGCCCGATCAGCGGTCCCCGCAGGTCGAGCGTCGTGCCCGGGCCAAGCGGGATAACGGTCGGATTGAGGGCCGACAGATCGAGCGCCACGAGTTCCTCCTGCGGCCGCATGACATTGACGGCAATGCTGCCCTCGACCGGACCGTAGAGTCCGGCGGGATGGTCGGCATTTGCCGGGCCGGCAAAGTCGCGTGCGACGGGCTTCGCTGTTCCCGGAGGCGCGCCCGCAACGCCAAAACCGTCGAGGATGACCCGCGGCGAGGCCGGAAGCGCGCCGCCGGCTTCCGCAACCGGACCCTCGCCCTGTCCCGACAAGCCGACCAGCACCCGCAGCATGTCGATGAATGTGCCCGACAAAGGCAGGCTCGACCAGCCCGGATCGGCCGTGACATGGAACAGCACGAGCTGCCCGCGCCCGCGCGCCTCGCCGGTGACGACGGGCGTGCCGTCGGCCAGAGCGGCCCAGGTGCGGCGATTGAGCTCGGAATCGGGTTCGGCGAGGATCTGGCGCGTGACCGTGACCTCGCTTGGCGGCTGAATGCCGGCGAAGGGGCTTTCGGCCGGGAAGGGCGCGAGTGACTTCGGCGCCTCCCAGGACAGCGAGCCGCCGATGCTGCGCCCGCCCCGGCGCAACCGCACCGGTGTGAGCGCATCGGTCGCAGCGGCAAGCCGCGAACCCGCAAACCGGATCAGCACGCCGCCATCGCTCATGAACCGCTCGAGGCGTTGCGTCGTGGCGGCATCGAGTGCGCCGACATCGGCCAGCACGATCACGCTCGCCCGCTCGTCGATCAGCCGCTGGACGGCATCCGAGGCATTGCCCCGCACCTCGCGCACCTCCGAGAACGGAGCGAGCGCGCGCGAGACATAGAAGGTCGGTGCAAGCAGCGGCTGGGACGTATCGGCGGTCTGGCCGCCGACGATCCCGACGCGGCGGCGCTGGTTGCGCCCGTCCACAAGGGCAACGCCCGCTGCGGAGCGCTCGCCCTCGATATCGATGCGCGAGACGGCGTTGCGCAGTTCGAGCGGCATCTCGAACCGGGCCGTGGTCTCGCGCGCTCCGGTGCCGAACGTGGCGACGTCGCTTGCGATCAGGACCGCGCTGTCGCGGGCATTGTTTTCGGCCCGGATGACCCGGACATCGAGCCCGTCGGGCAGGTTTTGCGTTCCGGCCAGCGCCAGCGCACCCGCATTCGCCGCCCGATGCACGACAAGCGGCCGCCCGCCAAGCACGGCGCCGAGCGTTGCGGCGAATGAGGGATCGGTCGAGCGTGCCACGCCATCCGTGACGAGCGCGACTTCGCTGCCGGCATTGGCTTTCAGAAAGGCATCGACGGCAGGTACGATCGCTGCCCGGTCCGGCACATGCGGCTGGGGCCGGACTGCACGCAGTCGCTCCAGGGCCGCACCGGGCGTCAGCAGCGGCACCTCGACGATCCGCTCCGCCGTGGTGATGAGCGCGACGCCACGCCCGTCGCGCGCAGCCGATTCGATGACGTCCTGAGCCGCTTCCTGCCGGTCGCGCCAGTCATGGGCTGTGAGCGCGCCATTCTCCATCACGAGCAGCACCGGGCCGCGCGCGCCCGACGCGACATGTCCGAGCGG
>JBIPLL010000342.1:0-3852 GCA_044368425.1 Beijerinckiaceae bacterium | reverse complement strand
GAATCGCCAGCGCCACGATGGCCATGCGCAGCAGCAGAAGCCATAGCGGCGTGCGCGCCGGCGTCTGACGCTCCGGAATCAGGTCACGCAGGATGCTGAGCGGCGGAAAGGGCACGCGCTGGGGACGTGGCGGCGTCACGCGCAACAACCAGTAGAGCAGCGGCAGGGCAAGGAGCCCCGCGAGGATCGCGGGAGCCGTGAAACCGATCGAGGCGAACAATCCGCTCATCGGCCAGCCCGCCCCCCGGCCTGTGCGTTCCCGCTGATCAGCGTCATCAGCCGCAAGGCTGCTTCCGCCGCGGGCCTGTCCGTGCGGTGGACGGTCGCCGTCCAGCCCCGGCTCGTGCAGGCCTGCGCCACCGCCTCGCCATGCGCCGCAAAGCGCGGCCTGTAGATGTCGCCCCACGCGGCAGCGTCACCGACGCGAAGGTCGCGCTCGCTCTCCACCTCCTCGAGCAGTGCCTCGCCCGTGAAGGGGAAGGACTCCTCGACCGGATCGACGATGCGCAGCAGGTGCCCGCGTGCGCCCCGGGCCGAGATTTGAGCCACGCTGCGGCCAAATTCGCCCGGTGAAACAAGCGCATCGGTGATGATGATGGCCTCCGCCTGCGGTGCCAGCACGATGGGCGCAGGCAGATCCTCGTCGGCGGCAGCCGGTGCGCGCAAAAGCGTCTCTGCCATGCGCTCGACGATGCCGTGGCCGGCGCGTGGCGGCATCAGGCCGATCAGCCCCACGCGCTCGCCGCCATCGACGAGCAGGTCGGCAAGGGCCAGCCCGAGCACGAGCGCCCGCTCGACCTTGCTCGCACCAGCCAGCGACGAGCGATAGGCCATCGAGGCGGAGCGGTCGATCCAGATATGGACGCTGTGGGCCGCTTCCCATTCGCGCTGGCGCACATAGAGACGGTCGTCCCGGGCCGAGCGACGCCAGTCGATCCGGCTCGCCGACTCGCCTGCAGCATAGGGCCGGAACTGCCAGAATGATTCGCCGGGCCCCGCGCGCCGCCTGCCATGCACGCCGGCCACGGCCGCCGTCACGCGCCGGGCCTGCAGCACGAGATGCGGCAGCCGCCCCGCGAGATCGAGCGCAGCCATCTGGGCGGGCGCATCCGCATTGCGCCGGTTCGTATCGGTCTGGACGGTGACCCGCGCCATGCCGGCTCAGCCCAGCCTGGAGACGAGCTTGCGGATCAGGTCGGGCACGGTCACCCCGTCCGCCCGCGCCTGGAAGGTCAGTGCGATCCGATGCTTGAGCACTGGCTCGGCAAGTGCGGCCACGTCGTCGAGCGAGGGAGCCAGCCGCCCGTCGATCAGTGCAAGCGCCCGGCTCGCCAGCATCAGCGACTGGCTGGCGCGCGGGCCGGCACCCCAGGCGAGCTGGGGCGCAACATCGGCGGCCCCGCCGGGACGGGCGGCGCGCACGAGGTCCAGGATCGATTCGACCACGCTCTCGCCAACCGGAAGCCGGCGCACGAGCCGCTGTGCCGTCATCAATGTCTCGGCGTCGAGCACGGATTGCGGCCGGCTCTGCTCGCCGCCCGTCGTGTCGAACAGGATGCGGCGCTCGGCATCTCGGTCGGGATAATCGACGTCGATCTGCAGTAGGAACCGGTCGAGCTGCGCTTCCGGCAGTGGATAGGTGCCCTCCTGCTCGATCGGGTTCTGCGTGGCGAGAACATGGAACGGCCGTGGCAGGTCGTGCCGCTCGCCGCCCACGCTGACAAAGCCCTCCTGCATCGCCTGAAGCAGTGCCGACTGCGTGCGGGGGCTGGCGCGGTTGATCTCGTCCGCCATCAGGAGCTGCGCGAAGACCGGCCCCTTGATGAACCGGAAGGCCCGGCGCTTGTCTGCCCCTTCCTCGAGCACTTCGCTGCCCAGAATGTCGGAGGGCATGAGGTCCGGCGTGAACTGCACGCGCCGGGCATCGAGCCCGAGCACGGTTCCCATCGTCTCCACGAGCTTGGTCTTGGCGAGCCCGGGCACGCCGACAAGCAGGCCGTGACCGCCGGCAAGCACGGTCGCAAGCGCAAGCCGGACAACCTGCTCCTGGCCGAAGATGACGGCGCTGATCGCCTCGCGCGCAGCCACGAGCCGGTCTGCGAGCGCATCGGCGCTGGCGACGATGCCGTCGTCGAGAGTGGTGGCACCTGTGGACTGCATCATCCTGGGCAAACTCCGTGCGGGGCCGCGCCGTCGGCGCTGTATCGAAAGGCATCGCGTTCCGGCTGGTCGCGACCTTCCTGTGAAGCATGACTTGGGCCACGGCCAGCGGCAAGCGCCGGCAGACAGGCATGCCTGCGCCATGCTGTCCGGGGAAGGGCGTTGCCGTTTGGTGCCATTGGGTCCATCTAGCTGCTCAACTAGGGTCGCAAGGGCGGTCGGGGAGGGCGCCCGTGCACCAACGTGATCAGGAGATCGGGTCGAAACCATGAGCGAACAGGGTCACGATCCCGTGAGGGTTCCCGAGCCCGCAGCCGGACTGGCCCGCCTGATGGCGCAGGCTCAGGCTGCCGGGACGCGCGGTCCCCCGCCGGTCGAGCGCTGGAACCCGCCTTTCTGCGGCGACCTCGACATCCGCATCGCCTCCGACGGAACGTGGTTCTATCTCGGCAGCCCCATCGGCCGGCCTGCGCTCAAGCGCCTGTTCGCCTCCGTTCTGAAGCGGGAGAGCGATCGCTATTTCCTGGTCACGCCTGTCGAAAAGATCGGCATCCGCGTCGACGATGCCCCCTTCCTCGCGGTCGAGATGGTGATCGATTCCGCCCCCGACGGGCCGCTCGTCTCCGTGCGCACCGATGTCGGCGACGTGGTGACGCTGGGTCCCGGCCACGATTTGAAGGTCGTCACCGATGCAACGGGCGGCCTTCGCCTGTATGTTCATGTGCGATCCGGCCTGTGGGCAGCTTTCAGCAGAAGCCTCGTCCATGAATGCGTGGAGCGCTCCGACATCGAGGAGATTGCCGGCGAGGACGTCCCGGTGATCCGCTCGGCCGGATTGCGGTTCGCGCTCATGCCGGTTGCCGGCGAGAGGAGCCCGGCCTGATGGATCTCGACGCCACCGACATTGCCCGCGAACTGGCACTCGACCTGGCTCCCCGCAAGCGAAGCGCGCGCCATGTGCTCGACATTCTCGACGACGATGCCGCCTTGGCGGAAAGGCTTCTGCCCGCGCCGCCCTTGCCCGGCGATCCGCTTGCCTTCATGCGGGGCGACCATGACCATCAGAACGACCCGGTTCCCGTGCCCGACGAGAGCATGGCGCGCCCTGCTGCCGTGCTGGTCCCGGTCATTGCCCGTGCCTCTGGACCCAACCTGCTCCTGACGCTGCGGACGGCGCGACTCGCCCGCCATGCGGGCCAGATTGCCTTTCCGGGCGGGCGCATCGACCCCGAGGATAACGGCCCGCTCGCTGCGGCCTTGCGCGAGGCGCAGGAGGAGATCGGCCTCGATCCCGCTCTCGTCCGGCCGCTCGGCTATCTCGACCCCTATCTGTCCAGCACCGGCTACCGGATCATGCCGGTCGTCGCACGCGTTGCCGGAGAGGCGAGCCTGATCGCCAATCCCGACGAGGTGGACGACATCTTCGAGGTGCCGCTGCGCTTCCTTCTCGAGCCCGCCAATCATCAGCGCCAGTCGCGCGAGTGGAATGGCCGCAGCCGCAGCTTCTATGCCATGCCATGGGAAAGCCGTTACATCTGGGGTGTGACAGCCGGCATTATCCGCAATCTGTACGAGCGTCTGGCGCGGGAGTGAGCACCGCCCTCGTTACCATTCGGCCATGCTCACGTGTTAAGCGTGTCTGGGCATCGATTGCCTCCGCGCTGCATCGGCCGGCGGCATACGCTTGGAAAA
>JBIPLL010000242.1:0-5048 GCA_044368425.1 Beijerinckiaceae bacterium | reverse complement strand
TGCCAAGCGCGGGTGCCGGCGTCCTTCTCTATCCGCTTGGACTCGATGCGCCTGTCTGGTGGCTCATGGGCGCCGCGACCGCCAAGGTCGTGTCGATCGCCGACTTCGTCGCTGCGTTCGACGGTTCACGCCTTGTCGTTCCAGCAACCGGCCCAGCCACCCTCGTGCTGACCGCCCTCGCGCTCGCCTGCGCATGCCTTCTCACCACATGGCTGCGCCTGATCGCCGTTCTGCCCCTCCTGGGCAGCCTGGCGGCAGGCGCCGCAGCCCCACGCCCGGATCTCTATGTCGATCGCGAGGCCGCCGGTGTCGCGCTGCGTGGCCCCGAAGGCAGGCTCACCGTGCTCGGGCGTCCATCCGAATTCGTGCTCGGTCAATGGCTCGCCGCCGACGGCGATGGCCGCAAGCCCTCCGACCCGGCCTTGCAGGCCGGCACGCGATGCGATCGCAGCGGCTGTGTCGGCCGGCTGCCCGACGGGCGCGCTGTGGCCTATGTGCTTCGCCCGGACGCCTTGCACGAGGACTGCGCACGAGCCGCCATCCTCGTCACACGCCTCCGCGCTCCACCCAATTGCCGCGCGCTGGTACTCGATCGGGAACATCTCGCCCGCAACGGTGCAATGACCGTCCGGCTCGCGGCGGATGGCGCATTCATCCTGAACGCGGCACGCAACCCCGCGGTCTCGCGCCCGTGGCTTGCACCGCTCGCAGGCGCTGCGCCGCCCCCCTCCGGCACAGCCGCGACGGACAGCGCAAGCGCCCCATCTGCAACAGATCCGGCCAACCAGCCCACGCTCCGGGACAAGACGCCGTCGGGTTCCGGCATCCTGAGCGGCAAGCCCGCGTACAATGCCACGCCCGACCTCGCTCCCGACCCGCCAGACGATCGCGCCGATCCCGGCAACCTTGTTGACCCGTGATCAGTAGCGGCGCAGCAACCCGACCAGCCGGCCCTGGATCTTCACCCGGTCGGGGCCGAGCACCCGCGTCTCGTAGGACGGGTTTGCAGCTTCCAGCGCGATTGACGACCCGCGACGGCGCAGGCGCTTGAGCGTCGCCTCCTCCTCGTCGATCAGCGCGACGATGATGTCGCCCGTCTCGGCCGTTTCCTGCTTGCGGATCAGGACCGTATCGCCATCGAGGATGCCGGCCTCGATCATCGAGTCCCCGCGCACCTCAAGGGCATAATGGTCGCCTGTCGGCAGGAAGCTGGCCGGCAGGCGCACGGTGCGGCTCACATTCTGGATGGCGGAAATGGGCACGCCCGCTGCGATCCGCCCCATGACCGGCACGGACAGCATCTCCTCGCCGCCCTCGTCGTTCCCGGCCACCGGACGCAGCGGTGTCGGTGGCGCGGCAGGGACGTTCGCCACAACAGGTGCAGGCGCGGCAGGCACGGCCCGAAGGACCGGTGTCTCGCGCCCGAGCCCGCCCTCGACCACGCTGGGGTTGAAGCGGCTGCGCGGCTGGCTCGACTCGGGAAGGCGTATAACCTCGAGTGCGCGCGCCCGGTTTGGCAGCCGACGAATGAAGCCGCGCTCCTCGAGTGCCACGATCAGCCGGTGGATCCCTGACTTCGACTTCAGGTCGAGCGCATCCTTCATCTCGTCGAAGGAGGGCGGCACGCCGGTCTCGCGCAGGCGCGAATGGATGAACTTGAGGAGGTCGTGTTGCTTGCGCGTCAGCATGGCTCATCCAATCCGGCCGGGATTCCATCGAGCCGCCGCGGCAAGAAGGAATCGAAACAAAGCACGAACGAGCCTATGTGTTCGCGCTGTGTTCCGCAAGTACCGGAAAACTGTTTTTGCGCGCGACGCGTCTATTGCGGCAGGGGCAAGACCTGCACGACGCTCCCCGCAGGGGCGGGTGGGGCAAAAGGCGGGCGGATAACGAGCCCCTGTGCCTGGGCCAGGACATTCACCATTGAGCTGTCCTGTCGCGAAAACGGCGTCGCGAGCGGCAGCCCGTCGGGCGACTGCACGACGGTCGCGCGCATGTAGTCCTGCCGCATGTCGTTGCCGGGAAGATCCACTGCGAGCCGCGCCGGAATCGTCTCGGGCTCGCTCGCGCCCGTCTCGCCCATCAGTGCGCGAATGACCGGCCGGAGGAAAACGAGCCCGCAGACAATCGCGGAGACGGGGTTGCCGGGCAGGCCAAGCACATGCGTGGCGCCGAGCCGGCCATGAATGAGCGGCTTGCCCGGCCGCATCGCGATCCGCCAGAAGCCAAGCATGAAGCCCAGCCGCTCAAGCGCCTTCTGCGTCAGATCATGATCGCCGACAGAGGCGCCGCCCAGCGTCACCAGCACGTCGCAACCACCCGCAATGGCCTCATGCATGCGCGCCGCGATGATGTCGAGGTCATCGGGCGCAATGCCGAGATCCATCGGCTCCCCGCCCGCGGCCTCGACAATGGCGCCGATGGCAAAGCTGTTGGAGGCCACGATCTGGTCGGGGCCGACCGGCTCGCCTGGAGCAACAAGTTCGTCGCCGGTGGCGAGAAACGCGACGCGAGGCCGCCGCCGCACAGGCACCTGCCCATGCCCCATGGCGGCGGCAAGCGCGAGCCGCTGCGGTGTCAGGCGCTGGCCTGCGCTCAGTAACGGGGCGCCCTGCGTGAAATCGAGCCCGGCCGGCCGCACGAACTGGCCCGGCGTCACAGCCGCCTGCGGCGTCATCGCCGACCCGTCGCGCCGCGCCTGTTCCTGGATCAGGATCGCGTCGGCTCCGTCGGGGACCGGAGCACCGGTGAAGATGCGCACGCACTGCCCGGGCTGAATCGATCCGCCAAAGCCAAGCCCGGCACGGCTCTCGCCGATGACGGCAAGCGGCGCGTCGCCCGTGCTGTCGGCCGCCCGAAGCGCATAGCCGTCCATCGCCGAGGACGGAAAGGGCGGCTGCGTTCGCGTGGCGGAAAGGCCGCGCGCGAGAATGCGACCGGCTCCCTGTGCGAGCGGCACGACATCCTCGCCGACAGGCACGGCCACCGCGCTGAGTACCGCTGCCAGCGCCGCCTCGACCGGAACGAGATCGCCCGCCATGTCAGGCTCCCGCTGCGACCGGACGGCCCGGCGCATCATAGGTGCCGGACTTGCCGCCGCTCTTGTGCAAAAGCTCGATGCCTTCGATGACCATGCCCCGGTCGACCGCCTTGGCCATGTCGTAGATGGTCAGGCAGGCGACTGAAGCCGCCGTCAGCGCCTCCATCTCGACGCCTGTCTGCCCCCCGACCCGCACTTCGGCCGTCACACGAATCCCCGGAAGCGCCTCGTCCGGCTCGCAGATCACGCTGACCTTGCTGATCGCAAGCGGATGGCAGAGCGGGATCAGCTCATGCGTCCTCTTCGCGGCCATGATGCCGGCGAGCCGGGCGGTCCCCAGCACATCGCCTTTCTTCATGTCTCCGGCGCGGATGGCCGCAAGTGTCGCCGGAAGCATCCGCACGAACCCCTGCGCAATCGCCGTGCGGCTTGTTACGGCCTTGGCCGAGACGTCGACCATATGCGCCTCGCCGGTCGAGGACAGATGCGTGAGGTCGCCCATCATGCGGCCTCCGCCAAGCCAAGAAGCTTGCGCGTCGCCCGCGTGACATCAGGTTGCCGCATCAGGCTCTCGCCAACAAGAAACGCTTCCATGCGAGATGCTTGCAGCCGTTTGATATCATTGTAGGTGAAAATGCCGCTCTCGCCCACCAGGCGAATATGCGACGGCACACGCGGCGCCAGCCGCTCGCTCACGGTCAGCGACACCTCGAAGCTCCGCAGGTCGCGATTGTTGATCCCCAGAAGTCGCGGCTCAAGCCTGAGCGCCCGGTCGAGCTCGGCCTCGTCATGCACCTCGACGAGCGTATCCATGCCCCACTCGGTCGCCGACGCCATCAGGTCGCGAGCCAGATGGTCATCGGCGCCCGCCATGATGATCAGGATGCAGTCGGCACCCCAGGCGCGCGCCTCAACGACTTGATAAGGATCGTAAAGGAAATCCTTGCGAAGGCATGGTAATTCGCTGGCGATACGGGCCTGCATCAGGAATTCCGGCGCACCCTGGAACGAGGGCGCGTCGGTGAGCACCGACAGGCAGGCGGCGCCGCCGGCCTTGTAGGCACGCGCCAGCGCCGGAGGATCGAAGTCGGCACGGATCAGTCCCTTGGACGGGCTCGCCTTCTTGATCTCGGCAATCAGCCCGGGAATTCCGGATGCGATGGCTGCTTCGATTGCAGCCCCGAACGGGCGCACGGGCGGCGCCGCGCGGGCCTGCTCCTCAAGCGCGGCAAGCGGAAGGCGGGCCTTCGCAGCGGCGATTTCCTCACGCTTGTAGGCTTCGATGCGCCTCAGGATGTCAGCCATGTCCGTCCCCTCAACCGTGCGACACGGCGATCAGGCTTTCGAGCGTGCCAGCGACGGCGCCTGTATCAAGCGCCGCCTGCGCCCGCTCGACCCCCGCCCTGAGATCGGGCACGGCACCGGCCACAACAAGGCCCGCAGCCGCATTCAGGACGGCGATATCACGATAGGGCGTGCGCCGTCCGCCAGCCACCTCACGCAAGGCCGCAGCATTGTGCTCGGCATCGCCGCCCCGGATTGCGTCGATAGTGACGCGGGTCAGCCCAACATCCTCAGGCGTCACGGTGAAGCGGCGGATCTGGCCATTCTCCAGCGCCACCACCTGGGTCGGGCCAGTCGTGGACATTTCGTCGAGCCCGTCAGCTCCATGCACGGTCCAGACGCGCTCAGAGCCAAGGGACTTAAGAACCTGCGTGAGAGGTTCAAGCCAGGCTTCTGAAAAAACGCCAAGAACCTGCTTCTTAACGCCCGCCGGATTGGACAGCGGACCGATCAGGTTAAACAGCGTCCGCGTGCCCAGCTCGACGCGCACGGGCGCCACATGGCGCATGGACGCATGATGGGCGGGCGCAAACATGAAGCCGACACCGGCCTCACGGATACAGGCCGAAATCGCCGCCGGCTCAATCCCGACCTTCACCCCCAGGGCGGCGAGCACGTCAGCCGCGCCGGACTTGGAGGAGGCCGCGCGATTGCCATGCTTGGC
>JBIPLL010000523.1:0-2673 GCA_044368425.1 Beijerinckiaceae bacterium | reverse complement strand
GCACGCCGGCCGCAGCCACGATCAGGCTTGCCAGCGTCGAGACGTTGTAGGAGCCGGAATTGTCGCCCCCGGTTCCAACGATGTCGATGGCGTCGGCTGGAGCATCAACCGGCACCATGCGCGCACGCAGGGCCGAGACGGCACCGACGATCTCGTCCACGCTTTCGCCGCGCACGCGCAGCGCCATAAGGAACCCGCCAGCCTGCGCCGCGGTCACCTCTCCTGACAGCAGGGTGTCGAAGGCGGCCCGCGCCTCCTCGCGCGTCAGCATGGCACCTGTGGCCACCTTCGCGATGAATGGCTTGAACGCGTCCATGCGGATCCTCGGCGGGCTTGTTGTCCTGGCTGTGATGAGCGGGCGGCCTTGGCCTAGCCGTCCGTCCACTCGCGGCTGCGGTTCCAGCCTTCGGCCTTCCGCAGGAAATTTGAAACCAGCGTCGCGCCGTGTTCGGATGCGATGCTTTCGGGATGGAACTGCACGCCGCAGACCGGAAGGCTGCGATGGCTTGCAGCCATGATGAGGCCGTCATCCGTCTGCGCCTCGACGTCGAGGTCGGCCGGGCAGCTGGCGCGGTCGATGATCAGCGAATGATAGCGCGTGGCCGCGATGGGGCCATTGATCCCGCGAAATAGCCCGCGCCCGCGATGCTCGATCTGCGAGACCTTGCCATGCATCGGCAGGGGCGCGCGCACGACATTCCCGCCATAGCTCTGCCCGATGGTCTGGAGGCCGAGGCAAACCCCGAAGATCGGGATCTCGGCTCCGGCTTTCTCCACGACCTCGAGGCAGATGCCCGCCTCGTTGGGTGAGCAGGGGCCCGGCGACAGCACGATGGCATCGGGCCTGTCGGCGATGATCGCCGCGACGCTGCGCTGGTCGTTGCGCACGACCTCGATCGACGGGCCGAGCGAGCCGATCAGATGCACCAGGTTCCAGGTGAAGCTGTCGTAATTGTCGATGATGAGAACGCGCGTCATGGCCCCGCCCAAAGCTCGCTCTCTGTTGCCCGCTCGCCCGCCCTGGGTCAAGGCGGGCACAGCCTAGACGGCAATTCCATGCAGATCGTAGGCGTCGGCGCGTTCAATCTTCACGGTGACGATATCGCCCGCGCGCAGCGGACGACGGCTCGCCACATGCACCGCTCCGTCGATCTCGGGCGCGTCCCACTTCGAGCGTCCCTTGGCGACCGTCGGCCCGACCTCGTCGATGATGACCGGAATGCGCCGCCCGACCCTGCGTGCAAGCGCACGCGCTGAAATCGCCTGCTGGCGCTCCATGAAGCGCTTCCAGCGCGTTTCCTTGACGTCATCGGGCACAACGGGCAGGCCGAGCTCGTTGGCAGGCGCCCCCGTCACCGGCTCGTATCGGAAGCAGCCGACGCGTTCGAGCTTCGCCTCGTCGAGGAAGTCGAGCAGCATCTCGAAATCGGCGTCGGTTTCCCCGGGGAAGCCGACGATGAAGGTCGAGCGGATGGCGAGGTCAGGACAGATCTCGCGCCAGCGTCGCACGCGTTCAAGCGTCTTTTCCTGATGGGCCGGCCGGCGCATGGACCGCAGCACGGACGGGGAGGCGTGTTGGAACGGGATGTCGATATAGGGCAGCACATTGCCGCCATTCATCAGCCCGATCACCTCGTCCACATGCGGATAGGGATAGACGTAGTGCAGCCGCACCCAGATGCCGAGCTCGCCCAGAGCCTGCGTCAGGTCGAAGAAGCGGGTCTTGACCTCGCGGTCGCGCCAGGTGCTCGGCGCATATTTCACATCGATGCCATAGGCGCTCGTGTCCTGGGAGACGACGAGCAGCTCCTTGACGCCGGCTGCCGCGAGCTTCTCCGCCTCGCGCAGAACCTCGCCCGCCGGCCGGCTGACGAGATCGCCGCGCAGCTTGGGGATGATGCAGAAGGAGCAGCGGTTGTTGCAGCCCTCCGAGATCTTCAGATAGGCATAGTGCCGCGGCGTGAGCTTGATGCCCTGCGGGGGCACCAGATCGAGGAATGGATCGTGCGCCGGCGGCACGGCCGCGTGGACCGCCTCCATCACGCTTTCATATTGCTGCGGACCGGTAATGGCGAGAACCTGCGGGAAGCGCTCGCGGATCTGCTCCGGCTCGGCGCCCATGCAGCCTGTGACGATGACGCGGCCATTCTCCGCCATGGCCTCGCCGATAGCCGAGAGCGATTCCGCCTTGGCGGAATCGAGGAACCCGCACGTGTTGACGATGACGAGATCGGCACCGTCATGCTTGCGGCTGAGTTCATAACCCTCCGCCCGCAGATGCGTGATGATGCGCTCGCTGTCCACCAGCGCCTTGGGGCAGCCGAGTGACACGAATGAAATGCGCGGCGCAGCGTTCTGGGTCATGCACGGGCTCTCGGGAGGTCCGGTGCGGGATTTCACGCGATCCCGCGCCGTTTAGACCGTTCGCCTAGCCGAGCAGCCGCCCGATTTCAACCATGACGGTTCGTCGCCGTCATGGCGCCGGCACTCAATGCGTGAGCGTCGGCATCTTGATCTTGCTGGCGATGGCATCCGCGATCCGGGACACCATCTGCGTGTTGCCCTCTGTCAGGGTGCCGCCCTGCACAAAACCGGGCCAGTGCCGCACTGTCAGCCAGGCATTGATATTGGAATCGTTGCTCTTGGCGGGATTGCCGAAGAACACGAGCATCT
>JBIPLL010000655.1:0-9003 GCA_044368425.1 Beijerinckiaceae bacterium | reverse complement strand
GGTTGCCTTGATCCGGTTGGCAAATCCTCCGTACAATCTGCTAACCCAACGGATCCGGCGCGAACTTGGCGAATTCTTTGCGGGCGTCGCGGATGATTCGCGTGTGCATGTAGTGGTACTCGCGCATGGAGAGCGTATGAATGGCCGGCTTAATTTCTGTGCGGGTGCCGATATCAAGGAGCATCATCTTCGTAAGGATCGCGCCGTTGCCCGGGAGCATTGTGCGAACGGGCATCGTATGGCGCTGGCCGTCGTAAACTGTGGCAAGCCCGTTATTGCGGCGATAGAAGGCGTGTGCTTCGGAGGAGGCTTTGAGCTTGCCTTGGCTTGCGATTTTCGTGTGGCATCCGAGAAGTCGAAGATTGGTATGCCTGAGATTCAGCGCGGCCTCTTTCCCGGCACGGGAGGAATTCGGCTGTTGGCTCGCGTTGCGGGCATCGCGGTTGCTCGTCGCGTTGTCTACTCTGGGGATGTGTTCAGTGGTCGTGAACTCAATGAACTCGGAGCCATCGAACGCATAAGCGATGATGGGGAGGCGCTGAACACCGCAATGAAATGGGCGGAAGAGCTCGCCACGAGACCTGCAATGGCCCTGCAGGCCGCAAGGCGGCTTCTCGATAGCGAGTTTTCGGAACAGTTTCGCAATTACCTTGAGCAAGAGCTCGAGGAGTACGTAGACGGCTATCAAACCGAGGATTCGGTGGAAGGGCGCGAATCTTTCCTGTCGAAGCGCGCTCCAGTTTGGAAGCATCGTTGACGTGGAGTGCTAGGTGGTGTTCCGAACATTCGAATTCTCTGATCTTTCATTCCTTCTTTTCGCAGCAGGATGGACCCTTGCCCTGGCGCTGGTCTCGTTTGGCCTTGGTTCTCTGATCGCGCTGTTCGTCACCCTGGCGCGGATAAATGACATTAGGACTGTTCGGTCTTTGGCATCTGTCTACATCAACATCATCCAATCCAGCCCTCCGCTGATACAGGTGTTTCTCATCTTCTTTGGAATTGCTGTCATCGGACTCGACATTTCGCCGTTTGCTGCTGCGACGGTCGCGCTGGGTATAAATTCTAGCGCCTACCTAGGCGAGATGTGGCGTGGTGCGATCCAAGCAGTACCCTCTAGTCAATGGCAAGCCTCTGCGTCGCTGGGCATGACGTACTACCAGCAGCTGCGTAACGTCATTTGGCCGCAAGCCTTTCGGATCGCACTACCGCCAACCACCGGGTTCGCAGTTCAACTAATTAAGAACACCTCTCTCGCGTCGGTCGTCGGGCTAACCGAACTGACCCGCGCGGCGCAGGGACTCAGCAATATCACCTTGCAGCCTCATATCGTCTTCGCAGTGACCGCTATGATATATTTCGCGCTTTGTTTCCCACTCACGCTTTTGAGCGAGTTCTTGGAGGAGAAGTGGAATGCTCGGAATTGAGGTCAATAACGTAAAGAAATCGTACGGCTCGATCCAGGTTCTCAATGATGTATCGTTTAGAATTGCTCCTGGAGAAGTCGTCGCAATCATTGGCCGCAGTGGCTCGGGCAAGAGCACGATTTTACGCTGTCTAAACGGTCTGGAAGCAATCGACAGCGGCTCAATCCACATTGGCTCTCAGCCGCTTCCCTTAAGAAAGTCAGAACTGCGTAAGCTGCGCCAACGGATCGGCATCGTCTTCCAAAGCTATAACCTCTTTCCTCACCTGAGCGTCGAGGAAAATGTCACACTCGCGCTTCGTGTTGTGAAGAATGTTCCGCGATCGGAGGCTGCTAGTACAGCGGCGCGGGTGTTGTCGTTGGTAGGCCTATTCGAGAAGCGGTCCGCGTATCCCGATAAGCTCTCTGGAGGGCAGCAACAACGTGTGGCGATTGCGCGGGCCTTGGCGATGGATCCTGACGTCATGCTGTTCGATGAAGTTACGTCAGCACTGGACCCTGAGTTGAAGGAAGAAGTGCTTCGCGTGATGGAGAACCTGACGAAAAATGGAATGACCATGGTTCTTGTCACTCATGAAATGAAGTTCGCGCAGACAATAGCAAGCCGAACTATTTTTATGTGTGACGGGAAAGTGGGCGAGATCGGACCGTCTTCAAAACTGTTTGCTTCACCGGAGACGGCCGAACTAAGACTTTTCCTCAAACCCGATCTTTGAAAAAGGAGGACACAATGGCATTTGTGTGGAATCGCCTCGTCAATGCGCTTGCGGTCGTATGCGTAATGTTCACGACGTGCGCGCACGCTACATCTATCCAAGAGATCAAGGCCCGCGGTAAATTGATTGTGGCGACCGATGTCACGATACCGCCGCTGAATTTCCTGAATGAAAAAAATGAGCCTGATGGGCTTGATGTCGAACTCGGAAAGCAGATCGCACGGGATCTCGGTGTGCAGTATGAACAGGTGAGGGTCAACAACGCCTCACGTATCCCATTCTTGCTCACAAATAAGGCCGATATCGTTATTTCGTCTTTTACAATCACACCAGAGCGCGCACAGTCTGTCATCTTCACTAGCCCTTATGTAGTTAGCCGAGCAACTGTGATGGCACCGGCAGCTACCAGGGTAGTAAGTTCTTCAGATCTCGCGAAACTGAAGATTGGCGTAGGCCGGGGCACCACGGATGAAACTGATCTTGTGGCCATCGCTCCGCCCGGGACTCAAATCGTCCGTTTTGATGACGGTGCGGCTACGATCGCCGCTCTCGCATCGGGCCAAGTCGATGCGATCGCAGCGACCGAAACGGTCATCGCTGGTTTGCAGGAGCGGTTCCCCGACCGGAAGTACGAAACAAAGATTGTTCTTCGCAATGCCTATGCGGGTATTGGCCTACGCAAGGAGGCTACTGAGTTGCATCAGTGGCTAAATACTTGGGTTTTCTTTAATAAACAAAACAATTTCATCCCGAATCTCTATAAGAAGTGGTACAAGACTGAAACTGTACCGGACCTTCCTAACTTTTAATCCGCCTGCGAGAACATCTCGTATCGCCTAGCTAATAGAGGTTCCCTGCGATGGCATATGTGTTTGATGTCCGCGCATTCTATGCGGCGTTTCCACAGCTTCTTGCCGCCGCAGGGAACACAATCATTTTGTCAATAGCTGCAGTAATTGGTGGCTTGCTACTCGGTACGCTTATTGCGGCGATGCGGAAATACGGGCCGTCTCCAGTCTCATTTTTTTCTGCAGCCTACGTCGCCTTTATTCGTAACACTCCGCTGCTAATTCAAGCGTTCTTTGCATTCTTTGGTCTTCCTTCATTAGGGATTCGGCTTACACCAATGGAAGCAGCTGCGCTGATTCTTGCTATAAATAATAGCGCATACATTGCTGAGATCGTGAGAAGTGGACTGAATAGCATTCCGCAAGGACAAATCCAAGCGGGAATGTCGTTAGGCTTCAGTGGCCTGCAGATATTCCGCTACATCGTGATTGGACCAGTTATAAAAAAGATGTATCCGGCATTATGCAGTCAATTCAATATAATTGTTCTTTCTACAAGTGTTGTCTCGTTGATTGGAACAGAAGAGTTAACGGGGGCGGCTAATACGCTGCAGTCACTGAATTTCAAGGCTTTCGAGATATATGTTGCTGCAGCGATTATCTATATCGTTATTTCTTGGTCTATAAAATTAATCGCTTTATTAATAGGAAATTTTTATTTCAATAACGGTGACAATTATAAAATTGTATTACAATCTGCTAATCTTCTAAATCTTAAAGAAAGATCTTAGTATGCGATGTTCAGAGAATATATTAAAATCTATTAAACAAAAAGGCATAATTTTGCCTGAAAAAATCGACCAATCTGGTCCGTACTCACTGGCTATCTTTGATCGCGGTGTTGTCGTTACATCAGGGCAACTGCCCCGTCTGCAGAATAATGATATCATAACTGGTTGCGTAAGAGGATATCACGATATAGAATTGGCTGGTCAAGCTGGAAAATTGTGCCTGGCCAGAGCCCTACTTGTGATTCATCAGGCAATTGGTGACCTGAGCTCTATGGAGCGACTCCTGTGGATACGCTTCTATTTTAAGTCATCTGCAAATTTTGCACTTCACGCGGAGGCTGCGAACCCAACCTCAGAAATGGCTTTAGATTTGCTCGGCGATGCGGGTCGGCACACCCGCACAGTAGTTGGCGTATCGAGCCTGCCAAGGAACAGTATAGTTGAGATTGAGGTCGGCGCCGCCGTTCGGTCTGGTAGTTACTAACTTCTTTTCAGTTTTGAGTAACTATCATTGCTTGAAGTTCTACTTTGTTAGGTTGCCTCCCACGTTCGACTGGCTTGCTGGCCTGTCCGCGGGTGTAAACGGGTCGTTGCGGGCTGCGTGCCGGTGAGCGATCGACGTGCGTTACCGGAGGCTTGTTCTCCATCGCGCGATGAGGGGATGGCTCGTATAGTTCCTCCGCCAAGCCGCTACTTTTTCCCGAGCATAGGGGAGGCTCATTGCTGAGCCCCCTGCTTGTCATCCGGCTGACGCCAGAGTCCTTGGCTGAGATTGGCGCAGCTGCGCCGGTGGAGCAACGGGCGATCGGCGGAGCTGGTCAGGGTTGCGCAGCCGATTGTCCGTTGCGGTGAGTTTGGCGGCGTAGGCCGCCGGCGTGAGATAGCCGAGCGCCGAGTGCGGCCGGCTTTGGTTGTAGGCAGCGACCCATCTGGCGATGACGGATCGAGCATGATCGAGGTTGTAGAAGATCGTCTCGTTCAGGAGTTCATCACGCATCCGGCCGTTGAAGGCTTCGCAGATGCCGTTTTGCATGGGCTTGCCAGGAGCAATGAAGTGCCAGGCCACCTTGGCTGACTGGGTCCAGGCGAGCATCGCGTTGGAGGTGAACTCCGTGCCGTGGTCGCTGACGATCAGCCCGGGCTTGCCGCGGCGGGCGATGATGGCGTCGAGTTCACGCGCCACGCGCCTGCCCGAGATCGAGGTGTCAGGGATTGCCGCAAGGCACTCCTTCGTCACGTCGTCGATGACGTTGAGGATGCGGAAGCGGCGGCCCGAGCCGAACTGATCATGGACAAAGTCGAGCGACCAGCGCGCATTCGGCCTCGCCTCGACCAGAATCGGCGCCCGCGTGCCCGTGGCCCGTTTACGGCTGCGCCTGCGACGGACGGACAGACCCTCTTCCTGGTAGAGGCGCTGGGTCTTCTTGCGGTTCAGGATATGGCCCTCGCCGCGCAGCAGAACGTGCAGCCGCCGATAGCCGAACCGGCGCTGCTCGGCAGCCAACTGACGCAATCGCTCCCGCAGAGCCGCGTCGTCTGGCCGGCTGGATCGGTAGCGGACCATCTTGCGATCTGCCCGGATGACCAGACACGCCCGCCGCTCGCTCATCTGGTAGGTCGCAGTGAGATGGGCGACAGCCTCCCGCTTGGCGCCGGGCGTCAGAATTTTTTTTGAGAAGATCCTTCAACGCGACATTGTCGAGCATGGCGTCGGCGAGCAGGCGCTTCAGCTTGGCGTTCTCATCCTCGAGCGCCTTCAGACGCTTGGCTTCCGACACTTCCATGCCGCCGAACTTCGCCTTCCAGGCGTAGAACGTGGCGCTGCTGATCCCGTGCTTGCGGCAGACATCGGCAGTCGAGACGCCCGCCTCCTGCTCACCCAGCACGGCGATGATCTGCTCCTCGCTGAACCTCGATCGCTTCATGGTCCGGTCCTTCCTTCGGTCCGGACTCTAGCCTCATCTGGAGGACATCGCAGGGGTCACAGAAGGACTAATCGAACCGTGGTTGGCGTATGTTATACTTAGTCTTTTTTTGGAAGATCCCAGAGTTTAACTAGGACATGCTGCGCGAACCCACCGAGCCCTTTAGTTTCGGCTTCCTCGAAAAGGCGCGATGAGGCCTCGGTCAGTGGGGCCACTGCTTCAAACGCGCGTGCCTCGGCCAGGGCCAGCTTAAGGTCGCGGGCATGAATGGACACCGTTCCACGCGGATCGAAATCGCCGGAGGCCATCTTCCCCCAAAAATTCTCGATCACCCATGAGTTTGCAGCACCCGCTATGAACAGCGGCCCCAGCAGGTCGGCCGGCAATCCAACCGCCCGAGCCATCGCAAATCCCTCGGCAGCGGCGGCGAAATGGATCCCAACCATTTGATTATTGATAAGCTTCGCAAGCTGTCCATTGCCAGTCGGCCCGAGATATGTGGCCTTGCCGAGCGTCCGCACCAGGGGCAGCAAGGGCTCCACAATCTCTTGCTTGCCGGCGACGAAAAGGACGAGATTACCTGCAACGGCGGCGGGCGGGCCGCCGCTCATCGGTGCTTCTATGAAATATCCGCCGCGTCTCTCCACAAGCATTTCCAGACGCCTGCTGAGCTCTGGCGTACTGGTGCCGAGATCGACTAGGATCCGCCGAGCAAGTGATCCTGACTTTTCCACGATCGCATGGGTAGTTTCGGTGTGCAGGCATGTAAAGATCACTTCGCATGCCTCTACCACGCTTGCCGGATCTTCGCTCACGCGGCTACAGAAGGCCGAGGCGATCCGTCTCGTATCCTCCGAGATGTCGCAACCTTGGATCGGGTATCCGGCATCGGAGAGGCAGCGGGCGACACCAATACCCATCCTGCCCAGCCCTATAATCCCGATCGAGCTTGGTGCACCGGGTTTCACGGAAGGAAGGGTCATTGTCAGATGTTCTCTTCTATATACTCGATGTCCTCTCGGCTTAGGCGCCAATAGGGAAGTGGATCGATCAATGTAAATTCGCGTGACTGATCGATCTTTAGCGTAACATCATCGAACATTGGTTCGATGATCGCGCCATCGCGATAGTGATACTCGAGCTCAAGTGTCATATCGGGGTATTTTGAAAGGAACACGATCTTTCCTTGCTCCTTGTTGATCAAGCGGAAGACGACGCAGACTGCCTTGTCGATCGTGAGGCCACTGGCGTTCATTTGGTCAACGCCAATCTGACGCAACGCTTCTGGATCGAGCGAAGTCCATACGGGGACGTGACAATGCAGATGCCCAAGCTGTTGCAGATAGGCGATCGCTCTTCCCCAGTGCTTGCCTCCAAAATAGTCTTGAACCGTACGCTTCTCCTCCTCGTTCGGCTGCCTGTACGGGGTTTTCGCGTGGAACTTTTCCATGTAGGCGTCGTCCCAATACTCGATCGAATGCTCGTCAGGATTGGGGGCGTCTGGATCAGCCTCGAATACAAAGCGATCGTCGAAGAGCATGTAAAGCTCGCTGTGCGGCATGTCGGTTCGTGGATGGATGTTATATATGTTCGCGAATCCTCGGTCTTGGGCATGGACCACGATTTTGCGCTGCTGCTCCAAGCCACGCTTCTCGAAGTATGAGCGGATCAATGGAATCATGTCGTAGGGATGGATGATCCCTCGACCATAAATGTGCATATGACGAACTTTTTCACCCATATGAAGTATGCGTAATGCCTTCTGCCATTGGTTACTTTTAAAGTAATTTAGGATTTCTCTGCGAATTATGCTGTTTAGCATGGTAATTCTCCATATTCGACCGCGTTTAATCGTGCTCGTCGTTCACCAGTTAGTCGCGATGTACTTCAGTTCGATGAACTCCTGAAGTCCGTGGTGGCTGCCCTCGCGCCCAAGGCCGCTAAACTTCATTCCTCCGAATGGGGCGGCTGCATCTGAAACGAGCCCCCGATTTAAAGCGATCATTCCGCTCTCGATCCTTTCGGAAACACGAAGGCCGCGAGCGAGATCGCGGGTATAGATATAGGCCACGAGGCCGTACTCCGTGCGATTTGCGAGTTCGATCGCTTCCGCCTCGGTGTCAAAGGCGACCACGGGGGCGACCGGACCAAAGATTTCCTCCGATAGCATGGCGGCGTCATCGGGGACGTCGGTCAGAACTGTCGGCTCGTAGAAATACCCTTCACGATCAGGTGTCCTGCCGCCGACGATGATCCGCGCTCCATGGGCGACAGCGTCTTCTACCAAGGAGATCACCTTCTTGCGGCTGTCAGCGTTCACAAGCGGTCCCAGTTCGGTTTTCGGCTCGTAGCCGACGCCAAGTCTGACCACCTTCATGCGTGCGGCGAACTTTTCACAGAACGTCTCGACCAAGCTGCGCTGGACGTAGAAGCGGTTGGCAGCAGTGCACGCCTCTCCGCCGTTACGCATCTTCGCGACCATTGCGCCGTCAATGGCGGCATCGACATCGGCGTCGTCGAAGACGATGAACGGCGCATTGCCGCCCAGTTCCATAGAACAACTGATAATGTTTTCCGCCGCCTCGCGCAGTAGGACGCGACCGACATCGGTAGATCCCGTAAAGGACAGCTTGCGTACACGGCGATCCCGAAGCATGGCACGGACGACCTCGCCCGACCGCATCGTGGTGACGACGTTAATGACCCCATCGGGAACCCCCGCTTCTGCCAAGATGACTGCTACGGCATAGGCGGTGAGGGGCGTCTCGGTCGCAGGCTTGAGGATGCATGTGCATCCTGCCGCCAGCGCCGGACCGATCTTGCGGGTAGCCATGGCGGCGGGAAAGTTCCAGGGCGTCACCAGCACGGATATGCCTACTGGCTGTTGCTGCACGACTATACGGCTATTGACGCTCGGCGATACGTAGAGCTCTCCACGAATGCGGACTGCTTCCTCCGCATACCAGCGCAAGAACTCGGCGGCATAGGCTACCTCGCCACGCGCGTCCGGCAGGGCCTTGCCGTTTTCACGGGAAATGAGCTCGGCTAGATATTCGACTCGCTCGGTCATGATGGCGAACGCCCGCATTAGTATATCAGCCCTCCGTCTCGGCGCGGTCGCGGCCCAATCGGCCGCCGCTGCCTCAGCGGCATCCACGGCGGCGATGGCGTCGGATATAGTCGCATCTGCCACAGAACCGACGACGCGCTCGGTCGACGGATCGATCACTTCGATCCGTCCGCCTGCAGACGGCTTTCGCCATTTCCCACCGATAAAGAGGTCGTAGGATAGCTTGCCCCACGATTGTTCGGAGCCGATCGTTGGTTGCTGGGTCATGGCTTCCTCTGTCGGTTGGCGCG
>JBIPLL010000067.1:0-9043 GCA_044368425.1 Beijerinckiaceae bacterium | reverse complement strand
CGGTCGAGAAGGGCGCCTCGCCGCGCTTGTCCTTGGCGATCTGGATCTGGTGGGCTTCCGCGAAGGCGATGAGCTGCTCGCGCGAGCGCAGGTCCCATTCCCGCCAGGGCGCGATGACGTGGATGTCGGGCTTGAGCGCGTAATAGCCAAGCTCGAAGCGAACCTGGTCGTTGCCCTTGCCGGTCGCGCCGTGACAGACGGCATCGGCGCCGACGCGCTCCACGATCTCGAT
Organism: Beijerinckiaceae bacterium; assembly: GCA_044368425.1. Classification (GTDB taxonomy): domain Bacteria; phylum Pseudomonadota; class Alphaproteobacteria; order Rhizobiales; family Beijerinckiaceae; genus JBIPLL01. The sequence goes on along the minus strand of JBIPLL010000067.1, from coordinate 8,811 downwards.
CTGCTTCTTGGCGATCAGCGGGCGGGCGATGGAGGTGCCGAGCAGGTAGACGCCTTCATATTGCGCATTGGCGCGGAACATCGGGAAGACGTAGTCGCGCACGAATTCCTCGCGCAGGTCCTCGATGAAGATGTTTTCCGGCTTGATGCCGAGCAGCAGCGCCTTCTGCCGGGCAGGCTCGAGCTCCTCACCCTGGCCGAGATCGGCGGTGAAGGTCACGACCTCGCAGCGATAGGTCTCCTGGAGCCACTTGAGGATGATCGAGGTGTCGAGACCACCCGAATAGGCGAGCACCACTTTCTTCACGGCTCTGGTCATGACCTGTCCTGTCGCGCAAGCCGGGGCCCCTGCCCCATTCTCAAGCGGCGCACTACAGGAGGCGCGTCACGCGCGCAACCCGACTGGATCAAGCGCGGGCAACCGGGGCGTGCGAAAAGGCGCACCCACGCGGGAGAAAACTTGCAGCGGGCCTGAATTTCGACTAGGAGCCAGCGATCCGAGGGTCTCGCGGGCCGAATGTCGGGGGCGTGGCCGTGGCCAGCGCCCCTCGTCATGGGTCGTGGCGTCCTCACGATAACGTCGCACCGCGGGCCGCACCCCGCACCGGCCCGGGCCAAAGCCCGGTCGGCTCCATGCTTCCGGAGCCCGGTCCACGGTCGCGACGAACCGAAACACGAACCGCCGGTGCCGCCGAAAGGCGTCAGGAGTCTGAATGTCCGCATCTGCTCAACGCTCGCCGTCCCGTGACGATTTCGCGGCGATGCTCGAAGAATCGTTTTCCCGCGCCGACCTTCAGGAAGGGTCTGTTGTGCGCGGGATCGTGGTCGCCATCGAAAAGGATGTGGCGGTCATCGATATCGGCCTGAAGACCGAGGGCCGCGTCGCTCTCAAGGAATTCATGGGCCCCGGCCGCGACACGCCGCTGACCGTCGGCGAAGAGGTCGAGGTCTATCTCGAGCGCGTCGAGAACGCGCTGGGCGAGGCCGTCATCTCGCGTGACAAGGCCCGCCGCGAAGAGAGCTGGGTCAAGCTCGAGCGCGCCTTCGAGGGCAACGAGAAGGTGCAGGGCGTCATCTTCAATCAGGTCAAGGGCGGCTATACGGTCGATCTCGACGGCGCCGTGGCGTTCCTGCCGCGCTCGCAGGTCGATATCCGTCCGGTGCGCGATGTCACCCCGCTCATGGGCGTGCCGCAGCCGTTCCAGATCCTGAAGATGGATCGCCGCCGCGGCAATATCGTCGTGTCGCGCCGCACCGTGCTGGAAGAGACCCGCGCGGAGGCCCGTTCCGAACTCGTCGCCAACCTCGAAGAGGGCCAGGTGATCGAGGGCGTGGTGAAGAACATCACCGAATATGGCGCCTTCGTGGATCTGGGCGGCATTGACGGCCTGCTGCATGTCACCGACATGGCGTGGCGCCGCGTGAACCACCCCTCCGAGGTCGTGACCATCGGCCAGTCGGTCAAGGTCAAGATCATCAAGATCAACCACGAGACGCACCGCATCTCGCTGGGCATCAAGCAGCTCCTGGCCGATCCGTGGGAAGGCATTGCCGCCCGCTATCCGGTCGCGATGCGCATGAAGGGCCGTGTCACCAACATCACCGATTACGGCGCCTTCGTGGAGCTGGAGCCGGGGATCGAGGGCCTGATCCACGTGTCCGAGATGTCCTGGACCAAGAAGAACGTCCATCCCGGCAAGATCGTCTCGTCCTCCCAGGAGGTCGAGGTCGCGATCCTCGAGGTGGATCCCTTCAAGCGCCGCATCTCGCTGGGCCTCAAGCAGACCCTGCAGAACCCGTGGGATTCCTTCGCCGAGAAGCATCCCGCCGGCTCGACGGTCGAGGGCGAGGTCAAGAACAAGACCGAGTTCGGTCTGTTCATCGGCCTCGACGGCGATGTCGACGGCATGGTCCACCTGTCGGATCTCGACTGGAACCGTCCCGGCGAGCAGGTCATCGAGGAGTTCAAGAAGGGCGACATGGTGCGTGCCGTGGTGCTCGACGTGGACACCGAGAAGGAGCGCATCTCGCTCGGCATCAAGCAGCTTCAGGGCGACCCCTTCGCGGATGCCGGCGAGATCCGCAAGGGTCAGGTCGTCACCTGCGAGGTGCTCGAGGTGAAGGATGGCGGTCTCGAGGTGAAGATCATCGACACCGACATGTCGACCTTCATCCGTCGTGCCGAGCTGGCCCGCGATCGTGGCGACCAGCGTCCGGAGCGTTTCGCTCCCGGCGAGCGTCTCGATGCCCGCGTGGTACAGTTCGACCGCAAGGCGCGCCGCGTCCAGCTGTCGATCAAGGCGCTGGAAGTGGCCGAGGAGAAGGAAGCCATTGCGACCTACGGATCGTCGGACTCGGGCGCCTCGCTCGGCGACATTCTGGGTGCTGCTCTCAAGGCCCGCGGCGGCGACAAGCGCTGATCGCAGCCTTGCTGAATTTTGGCCCGCGCGGGACACCGCGCGGGCTTTTTATTACTTATACAACAATGACTTTATATCATATAATTGCTGTTGATCAATTATTTTGAAATAGTATTCATGTTTTTCTAACATGAAGATTTTGAATGAAGGTGACGTCCGCTTCATCCCCCTCATCCGCCTCATCCGCGCCGAAGCCGAACGAGACGATCGCTGCCGCATCGCGCGATTTCGAGGCCGCAACCAATGTTTCGCCCTCCGAAAAGGAGCGCTCCAACGGTCGTGTTGCGATACAAATCCCGGGCTGGGGTACGCCCCCTGTCGGTGATCTCGGTCGCTACAACAGCCTGCAGCAATGGGTGCAGGCACTGAAGGCGTCCGGCGCCAATCTCGAGGGCGACTTCCAGCTGCGGCTGTGGGCGGCCGATCCCAGCAGGGGCGAAACGCCTTCCTCCATCCAGTTCGGCAGCAACAATGTGCGACTGTCGGACATTCCGGGAATCCTGCAGCGCAACAAGGTCATCGAAACGCCGGGCACCGACGGGCTGGTGAACCATCGCGGGTCGGACCACCGCTATGGAACGATCGACGACTACAGGGCGATCGGCACGTTCGAAATCGCACGGGCCGGTATTCACGCCGCCGTCGACGATGCGACCTGGCAGCGCACGTCCAGCTCGACGGGCTTTCTTTTGCGCATCTTCGATCCCCTGAGCGAGCGCACGAAGGTGTTCATGCCGCGCTGATCATTGCGAGGCCAAAGCTTCGCGTTGCGGAAGACGCGTCATTCGTGCGATTTCGCATCTTTCGCAACCGGGGAATCCATATGGATGCCGAACTCATTGCCGATCGCCGTCGCCTGCGCCGTCGCCTGTCTACCTGGCGGATCGTGGCGGTCCTGGCGCTGGTCGCGGGCGCGGCGGCCGTCGGGCTCGCAATGTCGGGCCGTTTGTCGGGCCTGCGCGAGCCGCACGTGGCGCGCATCAACATCAATGGCTTCATCGCGGGCGATTCCGCGACGCTGAAGCTGATCGAGGCCGTCGGAGAATCCAGCCGCACGCAAGCCGTGATCGTCGCCATCGACAGTCCTGGCGGAACGACCACGGGCGCGGAAGCGATCTACGAGAAGCTGCGGCGGCTTTCGACGAAGAAGCCGACAATCGCCATCGTCGACGGGCTCGCAGCGTCGGGCGGCTATATCGTGGCGCTCGGAACGGACCGGATCGTGGCGCGCGAGACGTCGCTGGTCGGCTCCATCGGCGTGCTTATGCAGATCCCGAATGTGGGGCGGCTGCTCGAGACGGTGGGCGTGCGCATCGAGGAGGTGAAGTCGAGCCCGCTCAAGGCAGCTCCCAATGCCTTCGAGCCCACGAGCCCGGAGGCGCGCGCCGCCATCGAGGCCATCGTCGCCGACAGTTTCGACTGGTTCAAGCGGCTGGTGCGCGAGCGGCGCGGATATGATGCGCAAGGGCTTGCCGCAGTCGCGGACGGGCGCGTGCATACGGGCCGGCAGGCGCTGCGGCTGAAGCTCGTCGACGAACTGGGCAGCGAGCGCGAGGCTCTCGCCTGGCTGCAGAGCGAGCGCAAGATCGACAGCAAGCTGCCGGTCCGCGAGTGGAAGCCGAAGCGGGAAAGCGACGCGCTCGGCCTCTGGAGCAGCCTTGGCGGCATCGCCGATGCGCTCGGCGCACAAAATATGGCAATATTGTTGCGTGCACTTGGTGGCGGCGAGTCCCAGAGAGCGCTTGACGGACTTCTGGCCGTTTGGCAACCTGCGATGGAAAAATAAAGGCAGTTCAAGAGCCTAGGTCTCTCGCGCGACAAGGCGCCACGTTCGTGGTGGCCTGGCGCCCCGGGGAACCTGCATCGCATGTCTGGACTTGACGCGAGACGGCGCGGGGGGCAGTCAATGCGACCGCTACGCCGGCAGGCTTTCTCACGAATGAAGAGGCCGCCATGGGGCGAGAGACGTTGTTCAGCGCAGGGGGCTGGGTTCGGTCATGATCAAGTCGGAACTGGTGGCGCGGATCGCCGAGCAAAACCCGCACCTTTATCAGCGTGACGTCGAGAACATCGTCGGTGCGATCCTCGACGAGATCGTCAAGGCGCTGGCGCGCGGCGACCGGGTGGAGTTGCGCGGCTTCGGCGCCTTTTCGGTGAAGAAGCGCAGCGCAAGGCGCGGACGCAATCCCCGGACGGGCGAAGAGGTCGCGGTCGACGAAAAGGCGGTGCCGGTGTTCAAGACCGGCAAGGAGATGCGCCTTCGCCTGAACGGACAGGCTTGACGCCTGCCGTTCCACGGCGGAAACCTCGGCGCATGAGAACGATCATCAAGCTCATCATCCTCGTCCCCGTCATCGTGCTGGCGGTGCTGCTCGCCGTCGCCAATCGCGGCGACATCACTTTGATGCTCGACCCGCTGCAGCGCGAGGGAGGGCCGAGCGTGCAGGTGCCTGTCTATCTCGTGGTGCTTGTCGCGATCATGCTCGGCGTGATCATGGGGGGCATCGCGACGTGGCTCGCGCAGGGGCGCCATCGCAGGGCGGCGCGTGCGGCACGGCGCGAGGTCGCGTCGCTGCGGGCCGAGGCGGACCGCATGCGTCTGGCCCATGCCTCGGATGTCAGCGGGCAGAACCTGCCCGTGCCCATGCCGCCCGCCTGAGCGTGCGCCTCCTCGCCCGGCAAGCGTCCGGGCCGCTTTCGCCATCCGTCAGGTCCTGACCAAATCCGGGTGAACCATGCTCGTCCTGTCCGCCGAAGCGGTCGATGCCGCCCTCACCTTCCCCGACCTGATCGAGGCGCTTTCGCAAGCCTTTGCCGGCGACATCGTCGCGCCCGTGCGCCATCACCATGCCATGGCGCGCCCCGATGGCGAGGCGACGCTGCTGCTGATGCCGGCCTGGACGGGGGGCGAGCAGGCCTTTTGCGGGGTCAAGATCGTCAGCGTCTATCCGGGCAATGCGGCGCGCAACCTGCCGTCGGTGCTTGGCACCTACATGCTGATGGACGGGGCGACCGGCGCTCCGCTCGCGGCCATCGACGGCACGCGGCTCACAGCCTGGCGCACGGCGGCCGCCTCGGCGCTGGCGGCGCGCCATCTGGCGCGACCCGATGCAAAGCGCATGGTGATGGTGGGAGCCGGCGCGCTCGCGCCCTTCCTGATCGATGCGCATCGCGCGGTGCGTCCCGGCATCGAGGAGGTCGCGATCTGGAACCACCGGCCGGAGCGCGCGCGCGAGCTTGCCACCCGGCTGCAGGGACGCGGCTTTGCCGTGCGGGCCACCCAGGAACTTGAAGGCGCGGTCCGTGAGGCCGATCTCGTCTCCTGCGCCACGCTGTCGACCACGCCCGTCGTGCAGGGAAGCTGGCTCAAGCCCGGCGCGCATCTCGACCTTGTGGGCGCCTTCAACCTGCGCATGCGGGAGGCCGACGATGTCGCGCTGAAGCGGGCGCGCGTGTTCATCGACACGCCGGCGGCGCTCAGGGAGGGCGGCGACGTGGCGCTCGGGATCAAGAGCGGCGCCATTGCCGAGAATGCCGTCGTCGCCGATCTCACGGCTCTCTGCCGGGGAACGGCGCGGGGCCGGAGCGACGATGGCGAGATCACGCTGTTCAAGTCGGTTGGCGCCTCGCTTGAGGACCTGGCGGCAGCCATGCTCGTCTGGTCGCGGCGCGGGCAATGAACGGGCTCGTCAAGATCTGCGGCCTATCGACGCCACAGACACTGGCGGCCGCCATTTCGGCGGGGGCCGACATGGTCGGGCTCGTGCATTTTGCGCGCAGCCCGCGGCATGTCGGCGTGGAGGACGCGGCGCGTCTGGCCGAGGAGGCGCGCGGGCGGGCGCAGGTGGTCCTGCTGCTTGTCGATCCAGACGATGCATCGCTGGAAGCGATCCTGCCCCGGATTCGGCCAGATCTCATGCAATTGCACGGCCATGAGAGCCCGGAGCGGGTCGCACGGATCCGGTCACGCTTCGGCGTGCCGGTGATGAAGGCTGTCGGCATTGCCGGGCCGGAGGACGTGGCGGAGCTGATGGCGCAGGGGAAAGTGGCCGACAGGCTGCTGGTCGATGCCAAGCCGCCGGCCGATCCGGCCGCCCTGCCGGGCGGAAATGGCCTGACCTTCGACTGGCGGCTCGTCGCCGGGCTTGACCCCGGGCGCCCCATGATGTTGTCAGGGGGGCTGACTGCCGACAATGTGGGCGCGGCCATCGCCCTGACCGGCCTTGGCGGCGTGGACGTGTCATCGGGCGTGGAAAGCGCGCCAGGGATCAAGGATATCGGGCGGATCGCCGCCTTTGTCGCCGCCGCGAGGGAAGCCTTTTCCCGCCGTGAGACCGGCCAGCCACGGGAACAGGCTCGATGAGCATCGCGCAGAACCAGAACAGCTTCCGCAACGGTCCCGACGAGACCGGCCATTTCGGCCTGTTCGGCGGGCGCTTCGTGGCCGAAACGCTGATGCCGCTCATCCTTGAGCTGGAACAGGCCTACAAGGTCGCGCGCACCGATGCTGCCTTCCAGGCCGAAATGGCATCCTACCTGAAGCATTATGTGGGCCGGCCGAGCCCGCTCTATTACGCGGAGCGGATGACGGAGCACCTCGGCGGGGCCAAGGTCTATTTCAAGCGCGACGAGCTCAACCATACCGGCGCGCACAAGGTGAACAATGTGCTGGGCCAGATCCTGCTCGCCCGGCGCATGGGCAAGAAGCGGATCATCGCCGAGACGGGCGCGGGCCAGCACGGCGTCGCGACGGCCACGCTCTGCGCGCGGTTCGGCCTCGAATGCATTGTCTATATGGGCGCGGTCGATGTGGAGCGGCAGAAGCCCAACGTGTTCCGCATGAAGATGCTGGGTGCCGAGGTCGTGCCGGTCCAGTCGGGCTCGAAGACGCTCAAGGACGCGATGAACGAGGCCCTGCGCGACTGGGTGACCAATGTCGCGACCACCTTCTACTGCATCGGCACGGTGGCTGGCCCCCATCCCTATCCGGCCATGGTGCGCGACTTCCAGTCGATCATCGGGCGCGAGACGCGCGAGCAGATGATGGAGGCGGAGGGCCGCCTGCCGGATTCGCTGATCGCGGCCATTGGCGGCGGCTCGAATGCGATCGGCTTGTTCCATGAATTCCTCGACGAGCCGTCAGTCGCGATCTACGGCGTGGAGGCTGCCGGCCATGGCCTGTCGAGCGGACTGCACGCCGCATCGCTCACGGGCGGGCGGCCGGGCGTCCTGCACGGCAACCGCACCTATCTGCTGATGGATGCCGACGGGCAGATCACCGATGCCCATTCGATCTCGGCCGGGCTCGATTATCCCGGCATCGGGCCGGAGCATGCCTGGCTGCACGATACGAAGCGCGTCAATTACATCTCGGCCACCGATGACGAGGCGCTCGCGGCCTTCCAGATGTGCAGCAAGCTCGAAGGCATCATTCCGGCGCTCGAGCCTGCCCATGCACTCGCCAAGGTCATCGAACTGGCCCCGCAGCTGCCGAAGGACCATCTGATGGTGATGAATCTCTGCGGCCGGGGCGACAAGGACATCTTCACGGTGGCGGAGCATCTGGGCGGCATGTGACCGGCCCTTGTGACCAGTCCTTGTGACCAGTCCTCGCCCCGATACGCCATTCATGCTAGCGAGCGCGCCCATGACAAACCGAATTGAGTCCCGCTTCGCCCTGTGCCGCGCGCAAAAGCGCGCCGCCCTCGTCACCTTCGTCATGGCGGGCGATCCCGATATCGAGACGGCGCGCACCATCGTCGAGGCATTGCCGGGCGCCGGGGCCGATATCATCGAGCTTGGCATGCCCTTCACCGATCCGATGGCCGACGGCGTGGCGATCCAGCTGGCCGGACAGCGGGCGCTGAAGGCGGGCCAGACCATGGTGCGCACGCTCGAGCTCGTGCGCGCCTTCCGGGCGAAGGATGCGGCGACGCCGATCATCCTGATGGGCTATTACAACCCGATCTATGTCTATGGCGTCGCGCGCTTCCTCGACGACGCGAAGGAAGCCGGCGTCGACGGCATGATCGTCGTCGACCTGCCGCCGGAAGAAGATGTCGAACTCTGCCTGCCGGCGCTCGATGCGGGGCTTGCCTTCGTGCGGCTCGCGACACCCACGACCGACGACAAGCGACTGCCGGCCGTGCTCGCGAATACGTCCGGCTTTGTCTATTACGTGTCGATCACGGGCATTACCGGCGCAGCCATCGCCAATTATGCCCAGGTTGGCGAGGCGGTCGCGCGCATCAAGCGGCACACGCCGCTGCCCGTTGTCGTCGGATTCGGCGTCAAGACCGGTCAGGATGCGGCCACGATCGCAGCGAGCGCCGACGGGGTCGTCGTGGGATCGGCTCTCGTCGATGCCGTGCGCCGCAGCCTTGATGCCGCCG
>JBIPLL010000577.1:0-9079 GCA_044368425.1 Beijerinckiaceae bacterium | reverse complement strand
CAATTGTGTCGCCAACGCCGACACAATCTGGTCTCCATAGCCAGCCCGCTTCTCCTTGAGGACGTCCAGGCGGATGCGCTCACCGACCTTCCAGTAGAGCAAAACAAGGGCCGCATTGACGCCGCGCGAGACGGTCTCCCTGGCACTCGTGATGAGTTGGCGAACGTCACCGAGCAGTTGAGAGGGGATGACCATTGAAGAGGCCGATTTCGAGATGCGGGAGCGAGATGACTTTTTGGCAGGCATGGCGAAATGAATCAGAGGGCGGCTGGAAGCAGGACATACACGCCGAGGACATCGACGGGGAGGCAGGGGGTGACTTCGTAGCTGCCTAGATCACGAGCAGCTTCACGGACGCGGCGGTGGTCAGTGAGTAGGGTTTCGGCGCGTTGCTGGGCGAGGGATTCGAGATAGGGTGTCTGGGCAGTGAGGAAATCGAGAGCGGTCTGAATGTGTTGAGTGGCCGCGGCTTCGGTAAGGTTGGAGACGGGCTCGGCGGCGAGGAGTGTGACGAGGTCGGACTCGGGCAACCACTGCGGATTGGCGCGACCCGCGACAGCGAGGGTAACGCATTCCTCGGCCATGAGGGTGCGGGTGACATCGCGGCGTTTGCTGGTGAGTTGATGGCGGAGACGCAGGATGAAAATGCTGGTGACGATGCTGACTGACTTCGTGACGGTGGCGGCGCTGCGGGCGGCGAGAGGGTGAGTGGAACCAGAAAGGGAGTCCTCGAGCAGTGTGTCTGCGAGGAGGGAAACGATGGGATGGGTGCGCTGAAGGAAGCGGGCACCAGGCACTGCTGACTTCGGATCGAAGTAGATGGCGATGGGCTTGACGATGTCCTCCAAGGCGAGACGCTCACGCAAGGTCTGGGGAAGATGTTGTGGGAGGAGGCGAAACGCGGTCTTGCGATGCGGCTCCAGAGCGGAGTTGAGGCGGGAGCAGGTGTTCTGGACGAAGCGGAGGATGTCCTCGGAGCCACCAAGCAGAGAGCGTTGTTTTTCCCATTCGGGTAAGACTTCCTCGGGGCGGAGTCGGCGTTGGGCGAAGACTGTTCGGTTCGCCTTGGCATTCTCCATGGCATCCCTCCAATGGGTGTCGAGGGTGGCGAGTTCTGGCGATGAGCTAAGATCACCAAGGTCGAACTCAGTCTGGTAGTTTACGGTGCGGCTGTTTTTTAGCAGGGCGGCTTTGATGAGAGCCTGATTGATGCGCTGGGCATCGGCGGGCATGGGAACGAGCACGCCAAGTTCTTTGCGGATGGCTTCGGCTTTGCGCAGGATGACATTGAGTATGAAGCCATCGACGGGGTTGTCCTGACCGTACAGCATGGTGGCACGCACCTCACTGGCCTGCTGGCCAAAGCGATCCACGCGGCCTTCGCGCTGCTCGTGGCGGGACGGGTTCCAAGCGAGGTCGTAGTGAACAACGGCGGTGAAGAGGTGCTGTAAATTGACGCCTTCGGACAGGCAGTCGGTAGCGACCAGAATGGGCTGCTCGGCATCGCCAAGGAGATTGACGCGTTCTTCGCGTTCGTCGGACGGATATTCGCCGGTGACAGCCTCGACAGTGGCGTCTTTGAACTCGCCGGCGAGGTGCTGGGCGACGTAACGTGCGGTGGCGATGTAGCGGCAGAAGACGACGGGGCGGAAACCGTCTTTGATCAGGCTGCGAATGTGAATGATGAGGGCGGCGAGCTTGGGGTCGCCTTTGGCTCCGGCGAGGTGATGCGCGGTGGCGATGAGGCTTTTTAGTTTGCCCGCTTCATCGTCCATGGCGGCGGCGGGCTCGATGTCGCTCTGGGTGAGTTCGGCACCGATCCCGTCGTAGAGGCGCTCGTCGTCATCGGTGGCGTCTGAGTCTGCCGGGATTTCGGAGGGTGCCGTGCCGGATAATCGAGTTTCGAGGGCTTTGGCGGCGGCGGCTGGCGATGAAGAAATGCAGCGCAAGAGAGCAAGCGTGGCATACCAGATCATCTGGGCGTGCTGTCCCGAAGTTTGCTCCGCACGGGTAGCAAGGCCGACACAGTAGTCGCGCACGTCATCAAAAAAACGCCCCCATTCGCCGGTAAGGGCATAGGTGATCTCGGTGGTGAAACGCCTTGGGAAGACGCTCGTATCCTGCCATTCTTCGATGTCCTTGCGCCGGCGCTGGACGAAGTGACGAGCGAGTTCATCGCGCAGGCTGCCACGTTGATCTTTGTCATCGCGCAGAGCTGAGAACTCGGGGCGCAGAAGGGAGAGAAGATTGTAGAAAGCGTCGTTGTCGCCGGAGTGGGGTGTGGCGGTGAGCAGGATGAGATGACGGTCTTCGGTCGCGGCCAGCTTTTGCAGCAACTCGAAGCGGAGTTGCTTGCCCTGCCCTACGGCGGCGCAAGTGTGGGCTTCATCGACGATGACGCACTCGGGGGCGATGGAGAGGAAGTGCTCGCGATGCCGCTCGCTTTTGATGTAGTCGAGGCTGACGACGACGAAGGGGTGCTGGTCAAAGAGACTCACGCCGGGAGGAAGGGAGCGCTCGACGCGGTTCGCGCTGGCGGAGGTGAGGGCGATGGCACGGATGTGGAAGCGATTCTCCAACTCGCCTTGCCATTGCTCGACTAGGTGAGGCGGGCAGAGAATGGCGCAGCGGGTGATCTCGCCCCGGTCGAGCAACTCGCGCACGATGAGCCCAGCTTCGATGGTCTTGCCGATACCCACGTCATCGGCAATGAGGAGGCGAACAACAGGCAGGCGCAAAGCCATGAGGAGCGGCACGAGCTGATAGGCACGAGGCTCGACGGCGATATTGCCGAAGGAGCGAAAGGGGCCAGCGCCATTTCGCAGCTTCAGGTGGATGGCATCGCGCAGCAGCGTGGCGGCCTGGTGGCTGCCATGGCGTGAAGGATCTGGCAGCGGAAAAGTGGCAGGCTCGGGCGGAGTGAGTTCGAGATCCGGCAAGATGAGGGCGATGTCTTCCTCGGATCCTCCAAGTGGGCGTAGCGAGAGGGCTTCAGGCGAGGAGCCGGGCTGGACGACCCACTCACGACCACGGGCGCGGACAAGGGCTCCAGGTGAAAATTCAGCAAAGGCGATGCTCATGCGGGAGAGGACGGAGTGCCGAAGATGGCAGTGTGAGAGCAGAAGATGGCAGGCCAGTCGGCCACGTCTGGCGGAAAGACGATGATGGTGAATCCGCGTTCCTGGGCATAGGCAGAGGTCGCAGCCGAGGGCGGCGAAAGGAAGATGAGCGCACGGGCGGCCTGATAAAAAGCATCAGATGTGACTTCATCGCCATTGATGGGGACGGCGAGCTTGTCGGGCTGGCGCAAACCGAGGCGGGTGATTTCCCCCAACCAAAGCGTGATGGATTCTTGCGATCCGTCTGCGGGATTTTTTTGGACAGGGACCTCAAGATGAAATGGCTCCACGGTGCCGTTAGCGAGTGAAACCAAGAACGACAAGGCAGCAGAATTTCGCCGGTCGATGATCTCGTGGTCCGGCTGGTTGTAGTAGGACAGCAGGCACTGGTAGCAGCCTGCTTCGCAATGGAGGGCCTTTTCACCGGCCTGGGCACCGGCGGTGTCCTTGAGGTCGTCTTTGGTGAACGATCCTTCAGGCATCTCATAATGCATGACCGAGAGCGCGAGGCGGGCCACCTGCGCCAACTGGGTGCGGTCTGTGGCGAGGCGATTGAGGACGCCAGCCCCGCCTTCAGCGGCTTCATACAGCAAGAGCGAGCGGCGCTCCTGCGGGGTCGGCAGGCCTTCGACGACGAGTTCCGAAGACTCGATCTGGAAGGTCTGCTCGATGCCACGCTTCATGGCGGCCTGGATGGTCGCCATGGCAGCCTGTTGCATCATGTCGGGAGTGAGGATGAGAATGTTCCGATGATCCTCAACAAATGGCACAATGCGCTGCGAGGCGGTTTTGGCGGATGCGGTATCTTCGGGCGATTCGTGATCATCACCCTGAGTGCTGCCTTCGGCTTCGTCCTGCTTGCTCCAGAGACCCGTAAGTGGATTGATATAGAAACCGAGCTGCTTCTTGTCCTTTCGACGTTTCCATCCCCGATTGATGCGCCAGAGTGAGGCTGCGGGAGAGTAGGTCAAATTGGCGACTGTATGGTCACCAAGGGTCACTTTGGCGACTTGCTTGTCGGGTGCCCCACCGGTGCCGGGAAGGAACCGGTAGGTGGTGATGATGTCGAAGCCCTGACGCTGGCGTTCCTCGTCATTGGCGGAGATTCGCTCGACAGGTTTCGTCTCCACGGTCTCAATGCGGTATAGCTCGTTCACTCGCGCTTCCGGAGAAAACCCTTCACCGCAGTGATCACAGACATGGTGCTTGGGCTCGGGATCCTCCGGGCGTCCAAGATGGCCGTAACCACAATGAGTGCAGACCAACGCATTGAGCGTGGCCAGCTTCGAGTCCGAGGTGATGTGGTCAGCAGCGGTGACATTGAGCTTGGCACGAACTACGCGAAACATGCGGCCCTCATGGTAAATAAGGCTGCGAGGTCCGAACTCCGAGAGTGCGAGGAAGCGGGGACGACTCACCATGTTTCCAGAATCGTCCTTGCCGTTCTTCTTGCGTCCTGTCGAAGGAATCCAAGCCATCAAGGGCAGGCGAGGGAAGTTGTAGCCAGGAAGGAATCCCTGACTGGCGAGGTAGCGGAAGGTGTAAAAGTCGTTGTTCTGTCCGCCACTGGTCTTGAGGAGCACTTTAAGCTGATTGACCGCATCGAGGTAGCGCCTTTTTGCGTTGTCGCGATCTGCGGGCGAGGTGGCAGGGCTCTTGTTGATAGCGTCTGCTGATGACATCTGCTTGTGCGTGGCATCATAGAGTTCACGCCAGCGGTCGAAGGCTTTTGCAAAAGCCCCCACACTGCGCTGGATGACGGTCTCGACGTAATCCGGCGAATACCACGGCAAACCCGAAAGTTCAGAATCGACCTGAGCGATAACGGCCCTAGCAGCAATGATGGCACGGCGCTCCACCGCTGGATCGCTGATGGCGTCCTTGAGCGACGTTTCGAGCGGTTTCTCCGGGGTGTTCAAATCGAGCAGCGGCGCAATGCTAGTGTCGATCTGACGTTCCACCGAAGCGAGCCAAACGGCGTGGATGTGGCTCTCGATGAGGTTGCGATTGGCGAGGTCGAGAGTGGGTGCTTTCACGACGCCGTGGACCATTTCGTCGGAGTGGTGGAAGAACCATTGGTCATGCGGACTCATGGCCGCCGAGTAGGTCACCACCAAGGCGGCCTGCCCGGATCGGCCGGCGCGTCCACTGCGCTGGGCGTAGTTGGCCGGTGTGGGCGGCACATTGCGCATATAGACGGTATTCAGCGCGGAGATGTCCACGCCAAGCTCCATCGTGGGCGAGCAGTAAAGAACGGGAAGACGGATGAGCGGCCCTTTTTGCCCAGACTCCTTCCACCACTTTTGGTCGAGGTCGGACTGGCGGAAACGGGCTTCGAGGATCTTGCGATTGTCAGCGTCCACCTGAGCGGTGTGCTCATGTGCCTCGAAGTCGAAGAAGTAATGGCCCGGTGTGCCGAGTAAGTCGGCGACCGAGGTATAGAGGTCGCGGAAAAATGCGTTGATCCTGTCGTCGGTCTGGACTGGCGTTTCGTTGAGTTGCCAGGCCAGCGCCGTGTCTTTCAAAGCCCAACCGATGAGTGATGGGCCACGGTTGCTGCTGCTGACATAGCCGCCTTTGGCGGCGCATCTGAGGAAGGCGCGAACAAGTTCCACCAGGATCTCTCCGGGAGTCGTTCGTAGGTCGTGCTGCGGTCCCAAATCCGAATATCGAATTTCGCGAATGAGGCGGGAGCGCGCCCCCCCACCGATCAGGTCGTCTCGCTTCTTTTTGCCCTTGGCTTCGGGCCGCCGGTCTAGAATGAGATACTTAGTCGTGGCAAGGTTTTCGTCGGGTCCAAGTGCCCAGCGTTCCGTGAGGTGGCTGGCGATGGCTGCCTTGGCGCTGTCCTGCCTCGCCGGATCGAGATATTCGGACTCGACGCACAGATCGCGAAGCATCGCGTCAAAGATCAACTGACCGAGTTTGGAGCGGCCTGCTGGAGGCAGAGAGCGAAGCAGTGACCAGCCCTGCTCCGCAGCGGGGCTCAGATTTCCGGGCTGTTTATCGACCGCAAAGAGCGAATCCTTCGCGGCGAGTTCGTCGAGTCCTCGAAAATCGATATTGAGCAGCTTCAACTGTCCCAGATTGGGATTGTTATAGCGCCAGCCTTTTCTCAAATCCCGAAGCAAGCGGTAGCCTAGGACGAAACGGGCGGCACGATCCGCCTCCTCTTTGGCGAGACCGAACAGTTCGGGTTCCTGGAGGTATTCGGCGAGGATGTTTTCGTCGGAGGTCTCGAACCCGAGTGCCCGGAACACCTCGACGCCCAGGTCGCCGGCGTGGAGTTTGCCGCCTTTGCTACGAAGGGCTGCGAGGAGTCCAGCGCGGATCAGGAGGAGGTATAGGAAGTCGTTAAAGTGCCCGGCTTGCAGGGCGGCGTCCTGGCGGTTGTCGGTGAAGCCAAGGAGTTTGCGGAAATCCGACGTAGCGTTCTTGGGGACCGATGTCGCGAAATGTTGCCGCAGCATGGCCAGTGTGAGAACCGTCGTGGCTGAGGATCGACCTTCACCGGAGAGGCCAGAGAGGCGGTTGATGTCGCGGCCATGCGCCTGATGCTCGTGTCCGCAGGAGAGGCAGAAACGAAATTTGCCAGGAATAAACCAGAAGTGTCGTCCGCCATCGCGGTGCCCGCGTGCATCAATCGACTCGGATAGGGGCTGGGCACTCTTGTAGTTTTGTTTAACCCTCTCACCGGTGGCTGCCTGCTCCAACCAGGAGTCCGGCAGATCCTCAAGTCGGCCCTGATAATCCTGTCCGACCCTGACTGGCATGAGGAAGCCAAAGTGGCGCTGCTTGTCGTCATTGCCCACATCGTCGATTTCACGTGGCGTGAAATGGGGAGCTGAATTTGAGGTCTCCCAGACGGGATGGTATTCCTGCCCGCACTCGCGGCAAAAATGAGTGCTGAAGAGCAGCACACCTTCCTGCTGACGACCAGGGGCGAAACGCTGAGCTTCAAGGGTGATTTGTCTTTCGTTGTCTGGCTCAAGGGTGCAAAGAACCTTGCCGGGGCCACTAATGAACTGGTGAAGCTTGAAGGCGAAGAGTGCGCGACCGTCAGGAGTCGTGACATCTTGCGCAGCAGTGAGAAACTTTTCCAAGGCCTGCCGCGCGAGTGTAGAATCAACTTTGGCATCGGCTGCCAAAGCAGATGTGGCCTCAGACAAACTACGAGGGCGGGCACGCTCGGGCTTGGACTGATCACGCATTCTCAGCCCGAGGGTCAACTCGGTCCAGATGGCCAGCGGGTCGTTGCGGAATTCTTCCAGCGTGGCCCAAGATTCCACCGACTGTGATAGTCGGGAGGCAAGGGAAGGCCGGATGGCATCAAGGCTACGGGAAGGATTCGTTGTTCGCTCCAAGGTCTCTCCGATGACATCATCTTCAGTCAGCTCCGTGCCGAAGAGCTTGGAGGCAACACCCGCGACCGTGCGCTTTTGGTCTTCGATGGAACCGGTGCTCGACATCGTGGCTGAGGTGCCGATGCAGAGCAGATTGTCGGCTTTAAGTCTCTGTCGAAGCCGGCGCACCAGCATGGCGACATCCGCGCCCTGACGACCTCGGTAGGTGTGCAGTTCGTCGAGCACAAGAAACTCCAGGCTTTCGCAGTTCTGAACCACCTTGGAATCGACCTCGGGGTCGTATCGTGTCAGAATCAGCTCCAGCATCATGAAGTTGGTCAACAGAATGTCCGGGGGATTCTCTGCCAGCCGCTGACGCTCTGCAGCGCTCTCCTGGCCGGTGTAGCGAGCAATGGTCAGTCCGAGTGCTTCTGCTCCGGGGTTTTCCAGAAACTTGCCAATTTCTTCCGCCTGGCTGTTGGCCAGAGCATTCATGGGGTAGATGATGATCGCCCTCGTTCTGGGCGTGGGGTCCTTCTGCTTCTCGGTGAGGACGTGGTGAACAATCGGGAGAAAGAAGGCGAGCGACTTGCCGGATCCCGTGCCGGTGGTGACAACGTAACTCCGCTTGAGGCGAGCCTTAGTGGTCGCCTCCATCTGGTGCTTGAAGAGCTGAATCGATTGAAGTGGCAGGGGAGGCTTGCCTACCTTGAACAGTGTTTCACAGCCAGGGTGTAGGAGGCGCTCTTTCACCAATTGCTCCACCGTTGTTGCTCTCTGATAGTTTGGGTTGATCTGGATGAGGGGTTCCGGCCAGTAGCGTCCGCGACCATAGGCCTTTTCTACCTCGTCAGCGATATCCTGAGCATTAATCTTTGTGAAGCTCCGGGAGAAAGAGCTGTAGCTGTCGATCAGATCATTGCGGAAGCGGAAGACGTTTTGCATGAGGCTATTCGCGGCATCTTAGCGCAGCAGGTGGTTGCTTCGCCTCTCTTTTTTAGCCAATTCGCAATTTATGCTAAACCATCAGACTAAAATAACCGTCCGTGCAGTAATCTACAGTCGGGCACTCATCTTTAACTACTGAATTGACGTTGCTGCCATCCCACCATTCGGTGATGGATGTCGTGGTAGGCGGAGAGTTTGGTGCGCTCGTTGGAACTGGCGGCGATGGCAGCCTTAAAAATTACTGATGGCGATGGTGTTAGTCATGAAGGTCATTTGTTTTCGCCTTTCTGCTCCTCTTCTCTCACGATTTCGTTCATGGACTTGGCCTCATCCTCCAGAGCCTGGGCATCCATGGTGCCGCTGCTTTTCATGCGCGAAGCGCGGACTTTGCGGGACATGGCGCTGCCGGTGGACTTCACGCCGGCCAGGGAATACATCACGTTGGCACTGCTGTGGGTGTCCATGTTCATGGCTGCGGCATTGGCGATGGCATCCTGATTGGCGGCGAGGAACAGGAACTCCCAGCCTTTGGTATCTCGGTAGAGACGGATGAGGTCACTGATGTGCGTCGCTGTGTATTCCCGGGAGGCGTTTTCCTGACCGTCGGTGAAGATGGTGAGGATGACTTTGCCGGGCTTCTCAGCTTCAGGAAGAGCTGTGATGCGGCGG
>JBIPLL010000106.1:0-7452 GCA_044368425.1 Beijerinckiaceae bacterium | reverse complement strand
TCCTTCTTCGAGACATTCGCCCTTTTTCCGGAAATGGAGGACGGCGCCTTCATCCTGAAGAGCGAGCTGATGTGGATTCCGCTCTTCGGCTGGTATCTCTGGAAGAATGACATGGTGCCGGTGAACCGGGGCGGGCGCAGCGCCGCCCTGGCCGACATGAACGCCAAGGCGCGCATGAAGCTGGCGCAAGGCCGCCAGATCGTCATCTTTCCGGAAGGAACCCGCCGCCCGGCCGGGGCGCCGCCCGCCTACAAGCAGGGCGTCGGCTTCATGTATGCCGAGATGGGCGCACCCGTCGTGCCGGTTGCCCTGAACACCGGCCTGTTCTGGCCCCGCCGGCGTTTCCTGCGCCATCCGGGCACGATCGTCATCGAGTTCCTGCCGGTGATTCCCGCAGGTCTCCCGCGCGTGGAGTTCAACCGGCGCCTGCAGACCGCGATCGAAACCGCATCCGACGTCCTGTTCGCCGAGGGTCTGGCGCAGCTCGACGAGGACGCCCGCGCCGAGGCCCTGCGCCGGCAGGCTCAGGCCCGCGAGGTCGCGGGGCCGCCGGCCGAATCCTCGGCCAGATGACGGTGGAGAAAGCCGAGCACCCCGTCGCGCACGCCCATATCCACCAGGAGAGCATGGGTCTGGCAGACATAATCGGGATTGGCGCCGGATATGCCACGCCCCTGCCGGACGAGTCGCAGGAGTTCCGCCTGCGACAGGCGGCCCGCATATTGGCGGTGTTTCCGGTCGGCGACGTAGCAGAGCGCTCGGACGCGCCGCCCCTCGTCGAGCGTCACGGTGACGACGCGCTCAAGATAGACCGAGGTCGCCTGCTCCCGCTCGCGCAGATAGGCGACGGTTTCCGCCTGATGGGCCGCCCCGATGCGGAAGGCGACGCCCCGGCACGAGCCGCCACGGTCGAGGCCGAGCACAAGCCCCGGCATGTCGGGCGTCCCGCGATGCACATGCGAATAGACGCAGAGCGAACGGTGAAAACCCTTCAGGCGCGCACCCTGCCGCTCCTCGAAGGGGAAGCCCGGCCGCCACATCAGCGAGCCATAGCCTAACACCCAGAACTCGCCTTGCCCCTGCAGCTCCACGCGCATCTCCAGCTCCACGCGCATCTCCGTCCCGAACGCCGCCGATCCGTCCGGCGCGTGCCGCCTCTTCCGACCGACGGCGCCCGTTGTGTTGCCGTCGCCGCCCTTGCATGCCGTCCCGCGGGCTCCAGTTCAAGTACCGGGAACGAAACCGCGACTTCTGCCGGACCGGCAACGTCTTCCTCCCTCGGAGCCATGTCTTGACCGCAAAAGTCTCCTCCGGCCGCAGCCGCCTGGCACTCTACCTCCCCTTTGCCGTTCTGATTCTGCTTGCGGTCGGCATCAGCGTGGCCTGGTTCGTGATCAGCAACCGCGTCGAGGCGGAGATGGATCGCTGGCTTGCCCGCGAGGCATCGGCAGGCCGTGCCTGGTCCTGCCCCGGGCGCAGCATCGCCGGATTTCCGTTCCGAATCGAGCTGCGTTGCGCAGGGCCGCAGCTTGCCGTGACGCGCGGCGTCGGCGTCGAGACGGCGCGTGCCGAGGGCCTTGTCGTGGTGGGCCAGGTCTATCGCTGGCGCCACATCATCGCCGAGATCGACGGCCCGCTGCGCATGGACCTGATCGACGGCACGAAGGTGGAGGCCGACTGGCGCGACCTGCGCCTGAGCGCCGTCGCCGGATCGGCCAATGACGGGCTCGAGCGCCTGTCGCTGATCGCGAATGCCGGCACCCTGCGCGTCACCCCGCCGGCCGCACCGCCGGACGCCATTCTGGTTCAGGAAATGCAGCTGCACCTGCGCCGCGATCCCCGGCGCTTCGCGCAAGACGGCGCCTATGACATCGCCTTGCGCGGCACAGGCGTTGCAGCTCCGGGTCTCGACGCCGTGACGGGCGAGGCGGCGCCAATGGACGTGGAGGCGGTGATCCTGCTCGCACAGGCCTTGCGGCTGCCCGGCGGGCCGCTGCGCGATGGTCTCGAGAGATGGCGGCAGGGCGGCGGGCGGCTCGACCTGAAGGCGCTGAACGCGACCAAGGGCCAGCTGCGCCTGCGCCTCGAAGGCACGCTGGCGCTCGACGAGGCGCGTCGCCCGATGGGCCGGATCGACGGCGCCGCAACCGGCCATCAGGCGCTGCTCACAAGGCTGCTGGGCGGCAATGCGCAGGCCGGCACCTTGATCGCAGGCGGGCTCTCGCTGCTCGGGCGGCCCAAGGCGGCGGCGGCGGGCAATTCGTCAGCCACACCCGACGACCTCACGCCACTTCCGAGCCTGCGCTTCGAGAACGGACGCGTGATGGCCGGCCCGTTCAATGTCGGGCGCCTCGCTCCGCTCTATTAAGCGGAAGGATCCTTCGGCCGCAGCTTCTCGGTTTCCGGCGTCGCCTGGCCCAGTGCCACGATGCCGCGCCGGATCGCCCGCGTGCGCGTGAAATGCGCATGCAGCATCTCGCCATCACCCCAGCGGATGGCACGGGCAAGCGCCGCGAGATCCTCGTTGAAGCGCCCGAGCATTTCGAGCACCGCCTCGCGATTGTGCAGGAAGACGTCGCGCCACATCGTCGGATCGGAGGCGGCGATGCGCGTGAAGTCGCGAAAGCCGCCGGCCGAGAACTTGATGACCTCCGACTGCGTCACCGCCTCAAGATCGGCAGCCGTACCGACGATGTTATAGGCGATGAGATGCGGCAGGTGGCTTGTGACGGCCAGCACCAGATCGTGGTGCTGGGGCGTCATTTCCTCGACCATCGCCCCCATGGCCTCCCAGAAGCGGCGCACCAGCGAGACCGCGTCGGAATCCACCCCCGCGGGCGGCGTCAGGATGCACCAGCGGTCGAGAAACAGGGTGGCGAAGCCCGCATCCGGGCCTGAATATTCCGTGCCCGCGACCGGATGTGCAGGCACCAGATGAACGCCGTGCGGCAGATGCGGCGCCAGCGCATCGACGACCGCCCCCTTCACCGACCCGACATCCGACACGACCGCGCCGGGCGCCAGCGCACCGGCCATCGCCGCGCCGATACTGGCACAGGCCCCCACCGGCACGCACAGGATGACGAGGTCAGCACCGGCGACGCCCTGCGCGACATCGCCGGTCACCGCGTCGGCAAGCGCAAGCTCGCGCACGCGCGCCTGCACGCCGTCATCGGCGTCGATGCAGACGATGGAACCGGCAAGCCCGCGATCGCGCGCGGCCCGCGCGATGGACGAGCCGATCAGGCCGAAACCGACAATGGCGAGCCGCTCGACAAGCGGTCGCGCAAGGCGGGCGCCGAGCGGCGAAACGGCGGCAGCGGAAGCCGGCACGGCGTCAGGCCGCCTGCGCGAGGAAGTCGCGCAAGGTCGCGACGACCAGCTCGTTCGCCTCGTCCGTCCCGATCGACAGCCGCAGGCAGGTCGGAAGCCCATAGGCATCGACCCGACGCAGGACGAGCCCGCGCTGCGACAGGAACGCATCGGCAGCCGCCGCGCCCCGTGCCTTCTCCTCCGGGAAATGGATCAGGAGGAAATTGCCGACGCTGGGCGTCACCTTCAGCCCGAGCGCCTCGATCTCGCGGGTCAGCCGCTCGAGCCATTCGTCGTTATGGGCGATGGAGGCGGAGACATGCAGCTCGTCATTCAGCGCCGCGACACCGGCGGCAATGGCTGGCGCGCTGACATTGAAAGGCCCCCGGATGCGGTTGAGCGCATCGACGACGCTCGCAGGTCCATACAGCCAGCCGATCCGCAGCGCGGCAAGGCCGTGGATCTTCGAGAAGGTTCGGGTCATCACGACATTCTGGCAGGTCGCGACAAGCTCGAGCCCCGAGGCATAGTCGTTGCGCCGGACATATTCGGCATAGGCCGCATCGAGCACGAGCAGCACATTGGGCGGCAGGCCGGCCTGCAGGCGCTTCACTTCGTCGAAGGGTAGATAGGTGCCGGTCGGATTGTTGGGATTGGCGAGGAACACCATGCGCGTGCGCTCGGTGACGCGCGCCAGGATCGCATCGACATCGGCCGTGAGGTCCGTCTCGGGTGCCACGACCGGCACGCCGCCTGCCGCCAGGATCGCGATGCGATAGACGAGAAAGCCGTGCTGCGTGAAAATGCCCTCGTCTCCCGGCCCGATATAGGCATGGGTGAGCAGCGAGAGCAGCTCGTCCGAACCCGCACCGCACACGATGCGTGCCGGATCGAGCCCGTATTTCGCGCCGATGGCCTCGCGCAGGACCGTGCCCGATCCGTCCGGATAGAGCGCGAGCTTGTCGAGCGTCGCCATCGCCGCCGCCCGCGCCGCCGGGCTGGGGCCGAACGGCGTTTCGTTCGAGGAGAGCTTGTGCACCTTGATGCCGCCGGGCGCCCCGCTCTTGCCGGGCACATAGGCCTCGATCTCCAGGACGCCGGGACGCGGCACGGGCTGCGACATCTGCCTGCTCATCCGATGCTCCTTACGCCGCGGTTCCGGCACTGAACCTTGCCGAATGCCCGCCAATCTCGTCGAGTTCGATGGCCCCCATCCCGGCCGTCGTCAAGACCTGCGCCAGCGCGGCGCGCGGGTCGGGTCCGGGCATGGCGACCAGAAGCGCAAGCCCGCGATCCTCGCCGACGCTCGCGACGATCTCGCCGCCCTGCGCGGCCAGAAGGACCGGCGCAGCCGGGGTGAAGCGCTCCACGCGGGCGCTGAACAGAACGACCTCCCGCACGGCCGCATCAGCCAGCGGCCGGGAAATCACGAAGACAGGCGTACCGGCAGGATGACCCGGCCGCTCGATGAAGGGCAGCCGCGCGATCACCTTGGGTGCCTGCGGCTCCGTCAGCGCCTGCCACCAGGGCCCTGCCGTCACGCCCTGGTCGAGCCTGAATATGCCGAGGTCGCCCGCCGCTCCGGCAACGGCTGCAATGACATGCGAGGCGTCGGGCTGCGGCACATAGGGCACCGTGAAGCCGAAATGGAAGCGGGCGCTGTCGCGCATCGCCCCCTCGCCGCCCGAGATGTCGGCATGCACGCGATAGGGCGCCTGAACATACGTAAAGGTGCCGATGATGACCCGCCAGATGCCTTCGACCGTATCGAGCGGCAGGAGCCCGCGATGGCGCTGGGCGATGGCGCGCATCATCGAGGCTTCGCGACCCGGACGGAACGCGGAGCCTGTATCGCGCGACTTCTTGACGGCGATCAGCGTGTCGATGATCTCGCTGCGCTCGATCAGCAGCGCGTGCATCTGCGCGTCGATCCGGTCGATCTCGCCACGCAACGCCGCCAGATCCGGGCCCGGCGCGCTTCCGGTCGATCCGTCGCTGCTGCTGGCATCGCTGGTCATGTCACGGCCCGTGGCTGAAGGCGGAGGCGAGGGACGCGGCCTGATGGCCGGCTCGCTCTCATAGCGGCGGCGCGGCGGCGAAGGAAGCTCTGTTCGCGCCGGCCTCGCCCGCGACGAATGCGCGCCGCGATTGACACTCCCGCCCTGTTCTCACTAGTGAACGTGTCCGCCTGACCGAACGTGATGGACGATGACCAGAACGAGCCAGCGCCAAGGGGGGAGCCAAAGAATGGACCCTGCGGCAAGATCGCCAGCCGATCTTGCGGCCGCTGCACGTCGCGAAGCCGTGACGCCAACCAGTTCGGTCGCGATCTTCGGTCCGCAGCGGCCGCTCGTCATGGATTCAGGCGCCCGGCTCGACCATTGGCAGGTCGCCTACCAGACCTACGGGACGCTCGACGCGGCGCGCGCTAACGCAGTGCTGATCTGCCACGCCCTGACCGGCGACCAGCACGTCGCCAACGACAATCCGGTAACAGGCAAGCCCGGCTGGTGGGAAACGATGGTCGGCCCCGGCCGGCCCATCGACACGAACCGTTTCTTCGTTATCTGCGCCAATGTTCTGGGCGGCTGCATGGGCACGAGCGGCCCGGCCTCCGTGGACCCCCGGTCCGGCAAGCCATGGGGCCTCTCCTTCCCTGTTGTGACCATCCGCGACATGGTGGAGGCGCAGGCGGCACTCATCGACCATCTGGGCATCGAGACCCTGTTCTGCGTGGCGGGCGGCTCCATGGGCGGCATGCAGGTGCTGCAATGGGCGGCGAGCCACCCCGACCGGGTCTTTTCGGCCATGCCCATCGCCACCAGCGCCAAGCATTCGGCCCAGAACATTGCTTTCCACGAAGTCGGCCGGCAGGCGATCATGGCCGACCCCGACTGGCGGGCCGGCGCCTATCACGAGGCCGGCACGAAGCCCGCCAAGGGCCTCGCAGTCGCGCGCATGGGCGCCCACATCACCTATCTGTCGGAATCGGCCCTGCACCGGAAATTCGGTCGCGCGCTCCAGAACCGGGACGCGCCAACCTTCTCCTTCGATGCCGACTTCCAGGTCGAGTCATACCTGCGCTACCAGGGCGAGGCTTTCGTCGATCGGTTCGACGCCAATTCCTATCTCTATGTCACGCGGGCCATGGATTATTTCGACCTCGCGGCCGAGCATGGCGGCGTCCTCGCCAATGCTTTCCGCGGCTCGCGCACGCGCTTCTGCGTCGTTTCCTTCACCTCCGACTGGCTGTTCCCGACCAGCGACTCGCGGTCCATCGTCCACGCGCTCAACGCTTCGGGCGGATCGGTCAGCTTCGTCGAGATCGAGACCGATACCGGGCACGACGCCTTCTTGCTCGACATTCCCGAGCTTTTCTCCACGACGCGCGGCTTCATCGACGCCGCCGCCCGCGCCCGGGGGCTGTGAGATGGCATCCGTGCATCCGGCCGGCCTGACGAACCGCGTCGACCTCATTCTCGTCTCGCAGATGGTCACGCCCGGATCGCGCGTGCTCGATGTTGGATGCGGCGACGGGGAATTGCTGCAATTGCTCGGCGAGACCCGCAATGTCGACGGGCGCGGCATTGAATTGTCGCGCGAGGGCGTGAGCCGTTGCGTGGCGCGCGGCCTGTCCGTGATCCAGGGCGACGCCGATACCGATCTGTCCAACTATCCCGACGATGCCTTCGACTACGTCATCCTGTCGCAGACCCTGCAGGCGACGCACCGCCCGCGCCGCGTCATCGAGCAGATGCTCCGCATCGGCCGGAAGGCCATCGTCTCCTTCCCGAATTTCGGTCACTGGCGCGTGCGCACGCAATTGCTGCTCAAGGGCCGCATGCCGACGACCGGCAACCTGCCCCATTCCTGGTACGACACGCCCAATATCCATCTGTGCACCATCCGCGAGTTCGTCGCCCTCTGCGACGAGACCGGCACGCGCATGGAAAAGGCCGTCGCCCTTGACGGCTGGGGCCGCCCGCTGCGCGTCAGCGCACCCTGGTGGTTCTGGAACATGTTCGGCGAACAGGCGGTCTTCCTGCTGTCGCGGCAGTCGGATTAACACAAAAAAAAATTAGCGCAGGCATTTGTTGATTCGAGGGTGGTTAAATGAGACAATAAAATAACAAAAAATAA
>JBIPLL010000066.1:0-9136 GCA_044368425.1 Beijerinckiaceae bacterium | reverse complement strand
CCGGAGGCGCGAGGGCAGGGGATCGCTTCGGCGCTCGTCTCGGCGGTCGTCGAGCGGGCGCGGGCGGCTGGCGCAAGCCGCGTGCATTGGCTGACGCATGAAAGCAATGCGACCGCGCGCGCGCTCTATGACAGGATCGCCGACCGTTCCGGCTTCCTGCAATATCGTATCGTGATCTGAGCCGGGCCGTCCAAGCCCCTTGGGAGGGCGCGCGGGAGCGTTTATCTCCTGTGCGATGCTTCAACTGCCATCCGATTCGACAGACGCACCGCGCACGTTCCTGGGCGTGACGTCCTCCGCGCTGGGGCGGCCCTGGCTTGACCGCATGAATGCCGCGGTGGCGAGCGAGGCGCTGCATATCCGACAGGCGCACGAGGTCAGCGACGTTCTGGCGCGCGTTCTGGCATCGCGCGGCGTCGCGGCGGCGCAGGTGCCCGGCCATCTCGCGCCAAAGCTGCGCGACCTCCTGCCCGATCCCGGCATCCTGACCGACATGACGCCGCTCGTGAAGCGGCTCGTCGAAGCTGTCGGGCGGCGCGAGCGGGTGGCGATCTTTGGCGACTATGATGTCGACGGGGCCTGCAGCGCCGCGCTGCTGTCGGGCTATCTTGAGGCCTGCGGCGTGCCGACCCGCATCCATATTCCCGACCGGATCACCGAGGGCTATGGCCCCAATATCCCGGCCATCGAGATGCTGGCGGGGGAGGGTGCCCGGCTGCTCGTCACGGTCGATTGCGGCATTGCGAGCCACGGGCCCTTTGCGAGGGCGCAGGAACTTGGCCTCGACGTGCTGGTGCTCGATCACCATCAGGCGCCGAGCGTGCTGCCGCCTGCGCTCGCGCTCGTCAATCCGAACCGGCAGGACGACCTGTCGGGGCTCGGGACGCTGTGCGCGGCAGGCGTCACATTCGTCGCGCTTGTCGCGCTCAATCGCGCATTGCGGGCGGCCGGCCTGCTTCCGCAGCCCGCGCCAGACCTGCTTGAGATGCTGGATCTCGTGGCGCTCGCCACCGTTGCAGACGTCGTGCCGTTGACGGGGCTCAACCGCGCCCTCGTGCGGCAGGGGCTCATCGTGATGCGCGAGCGCCGCCGTCCGGGGCTGACCGCGCTCATCGATCAGGCGGGCCTGCGCGAGGCGCCGCGCGCCTGGCATCTGGGCTTTCTCGTCGGGCCGCGCATCAATGCCGGAGGCCGCATCGGCGATGCGGCGCTCGGCGCTCGGCTGCTGACCACGGGTGACGCGGACGAAGCGGGGCGTATCGCGGCAGAGCTCGACCGTCTTAACCGCGAGCGGCAGGTCGTCGAGCAGGCAGCCGTGATGGAAGCCGAGGCGATGGCGCTCGGCATGACGGAGGCTTCGGTGATCGTCGTCGGTTCGGTCGGCTGGCATCCGGGCGTCGTGGGTCTTGTCGCCTCGCGGCTCAAGGAGCGCTACCGGCGTCCGGCTTTCGCGCTTGCCTTCGATGAAGCAGGCAGCGGCACCGGTTCGGGGCGTTCCATTGCGGGGGTCGATCTTGGTCGTGCGGTTCGCCGGCTTGTCGACGAGGGCCTGCTCGTGAAGGGCGGAGGTCATGCAATGGCTGCGGGCGTGACGCTCGCTGCCGGGATGATGCCGGTCTTTGCCGATGCGATCCGTGCCCTGCTTGCCGAGGAGGTCGGCGATGCGCTGCGGGCAGGCGACGGGCTTCTGATCGATGCGGCCATCACGGCGCAGGGGGCGACGCCGGAGCTCGTCGCCGAACTGGAGACGGCGGGCCCCTTCGGCTCGGGCATGGCGGAGCCTGTCTTTGCCTTTCCCGCGCACCGGCTGACCGAGGTCAGTGTGATCGGCAACGGCCATGTTCGCGTCCGCCTGAAATCGGGCGACGGAGCCAGTATCGGCGGTATCGCGTTCCGGTGTGCCGAGGGCCCGCTGGGGCAGGCGTTGCAGCGCCTGCGTGGCGAGATGGTCCATGTGGCGGGCACCCTGGGCGTCGATCGCTGGGGCGGAACGGAGCGTGTCGATCTGCGGCTCATGGACGTGGCGCCCGCGATCGCTCCCAGGGCATAAGCCGGGCCGTCAATTGCACAAGAGCCCCGCATAGATCCGGCATATTCAGCAAGCGGAGCCGCCCGGGTCTCCTCGCCAGGCCTGTGGGGACAATGTACGAGCGCACAGGAAAGGCGCTTGCCCCTGCCGGCGAAGCCCTCTATACGAACGCCGTCCGCGCCGCTCTGGGCCGCGCGAGACCCGCGCCCTTCGTCTAGCGGTCTAGGACGTCGCCCTTTCACGGCGAAAACACGGGTTCGAGTCCCGTAGGGCGCGCCAGTCAGCCGGTTGATATTTCTGGTAAATCAGAACGGCGCTTCTTGCGTCGCACTTCCTTCGTCACTGGCTTCTCACGGTGCGGATTGATTTGATCCGTTCGGCTGCCTTGCGAGAGGGGGGCAGACGCGGCTCTTGGTGTCTCATGATGCCGACAGCCCAGCGTGCAAGGCGGGTGGCATTGAGGCACCCGCCCATGATCGGTCGCTCGGACTCACCCGTCCGGATCAAGTGAAGCGGCCACGCTGTCGCGGCATGGCGTGGTCCGTCTTGCACCAAGGGTGCTAGCCGGTCGGCACCAGGCGGGTGATGCGGCTCGGGCTCACTTCGGCGAGATAAAGACGCCCCTGCGCGTCGCCCCATAGCCCGTGCGCGGCATTGAGCACCGGACGGCAGCAGCCGGTCACCCTGCCTGAGGCGTCGTAGCGGGTCAGGCGCGGCACCTGGTCGGTGACATAGATATGCCCGTCGGCATCGCTCCAGATGTCCATGGCGCGCGGCAGGTGACGCCACATGGCCAGCGGCGCGCCCTCCGGCGAGAAGACCTGCACTCGGTCGTTCTCGCGATCGGCCACAAGGACACGCCCATCGGGGAGCACCCAGATGCCATGAGGCGTCGTGAACTGGCCTGGGCCGTCGCCACGTTCGCCCCAGCCGCTCAGTGGTGAGCCGTCCGCCGCAAAGCGATGGACCCGGCAGGCGCCATAGCCATCGGCGACGTAGATGGTGCCATCGGCGGCGAAGGCGATGGCGGAAGGATGCGCGAAGGGGTGGCCTGGCCGACCCCGCTCGCCGATCCGCATCGCCACGGCGCCTTGCCGGTCGAAGGCGACGATCTGATGCGAGTCGCGGTCGACCACGAACAGGCGGTCCCGGCCGTCGAAGGCCATCATGTGGGCGTCGGCGATCTCGCCCGCCCCGAACGAGCGCACGACATGACCGGCGGGATCGAGCTCAATGACGGGATCGCGGACCGGGTCCACGAGCGGATCGGAGCGCAGCAGGACGAAGGCATGGCCGCGGCTGTCGCAGGCGACATCGCTGACGATCGCGCCACCCGTATCGAAGCGGCCGAACGGCCGTTCGACCCGGTAAAGCTGTTCTCCCAACGCGACAATGAGTTCGGCAGGTGACGACCGGTTGTTCATGTTCTTCCTCCCGTGATCGCGTCGGCTTTCCGACGCGCGCTGTCTGACGTCCCCGTTGCCGCGGCAACTCAGTGGCTGTGACCGCCGGCGCAGCCTGCCGCGTCGGGTTCATCACTGCCGTCGAGCGGCCCGAATGCTGCGAATGCCTCCTCGACCGAACAATCGGTCGTCGGTTTGCGAAAGCTGCGGATATGCGCCATCGCCTCGTCGAGATGGGCCCGCATCAGACGCTCGGCCGTGTCGCCGTCGCCCTGGCGGATCGCATCGATGATTGCCTGGTGCTCGTGCGGCCCGCCGCAATTGGGCAGCTTCTGGGGTGCGTAGATCGCGTAGGCGGTGACGGTCGGTGCCATGACCTGCCGGAAGAAGCCCAGCAGCCAGGGATTGCCCACCAGGCCAAACAGCTTTTCGTGAAACTCTCCCGAGAGGGCGATCTGGCGGGGGCGGTCGTTGCGGTGGGCGGCTTCGCACTCGGCGTCGAGATGACCGGTCATGCTGTCGAGCATGGTGGCGGTCGGACGCTCCGCGAGCATGCGCACGACGGCGCCCTCCAGAACCCGGCGCGCCTCGAAGATCTGAAGAAGATTGTATTCGCTGATCTCCGGCAGGCAGGCACCCTTGTTGGGCACGAGTTCAAGCCAGCCTTCGTGAGCGAGGCGATGCAGTGCCCGGCGGACCCGCTCGCGGCTCACGCCCAGGACGCGTGCGATCACGGGCTCGGGCATGCGCTGACCCGGCGCCACCCGGCCGCTATGGATGACGGCCAGGATGCGATTGTAGACGGCCTCATTCGTCTCCTCGTCGGACTTGGTCCGTTCCTTCACATCCCGTCTCCCTCCGGCAGGTCGCTTCCGGTCCTCTGCCGCAAGAATGTGCACATCTCGCGATCAATGTGCACATTTTGGCTTTGCAATCCAGAATGCGTCGCATATCATCCGTATCAAGTTGAGGGAACCGGCAAACAAACGACATCCATCAAGAAGAGTCCCTGCTTGAAGGGGATCTTTACAGGATTGGCCAAATCCATCCTGTGAAAAACTTTGTGTCTATCATGTATCGACGCTCTTGCTGCCCGCAAATTCATTTGCGGGCCTTGGCTATGCTTGTCATGCGGGTCTGGAGGCGCTGGTGAGTGAGTTCGATCTCGTCCTGAGAAACGGTGTCGTTGTGACCGGCTGCGACCAGTTCGAGGCCGATATCGGGATTCGTGACGGCCTCGTCGTCGCGATCGGCAAGGATTTGCCGGCCGGTTCCCAGGACATGGACTGCGCCGGCAAACTGGTGATGCCGGGCGGTGTGGACAGCCATGTGCATCTCGACCAGCCCGCTCCCGGCGCATCCATGTGCGACGACTTCGCCAGCGGGACGGCCTCTGCCGCGGCCGGCGGAACGACGACCGTCGTCTGTTTCGCCTGGCAGGAAATCGGGCAATCACTGGCGCAGGTCCGCAACGATTACCTGATGCGCGCGCAGGCGGGGTCACGGGTCGATTTTGCCTTCCATCTCGCCATCACCGATCCGACCGAGGAGGTCGTCGAGCGGGAATTGCCGGCGCTGATCGCGGGCGGCGACCGGTCGGTCAAGGTCTTCATGACCTATGACGGCGTCCGGCTACAGGATGGCGAGATCCTGCGCGTCCTCAGCCAGGCCGTGCGGCACGGCGCGCTCGTGTGCGTCCATGCCGAACACCATGAACTGATCGTCTGGCTCACGCAGGAATTGCTCAAGGCGGGCCATACGGCGCCCCGCTTTCATGCGCTTGCCAAGCCCATGCTTGTCGAGCGCGAGGCGGTCGGGCGGGTTGTGGCCCTGGCCGAGGCGGCTGGCGGGCACATCCAGATCTTCCACGTTTCCGGCGACGAGAGTGCGCAGGAAGTGGCGCGCGCGCAGGGCAGGGGCCTGCCCGTGACGGCGGAGACCTGCCCGCATTATTTCGTGCTGACGCAAGACGATCTCGACCGTCCCGGCTTCGAGGGAGCCAAGTTCGTGTTTGGCCCGCCGGCCCGCACGAAGGCGGACCACGCGGCGCTGTGGCACCACATCGAGGCCGGCGTCATCGATGTGATCTCGTCGGACCATTCGCCGTTTCGCTTCGATGATCCGAAGGGAAAGAAGGTCGCCGGCGAGAACGCGCCCTTCAACAAGATCCCCAATGGCATACCGGGGCTGGCGGCACGTCTTCCGGTCACATTCACCGAAGGCGTCTCGAGGGGCCGCATCGATGCGCCCGCCTTCGTGCGTCTCGTTGCGACCAATCCGGCGAAGCGCTTCGGCCTCTATCCGCGCAAGGGCACCATCGCCATCGGCAGCGATGCCGATATCGTGGTGTTCGACCCGCAGCGGCGCGTGACGCTGACCAATGCGCTGATGCATCACGGGTCCGACTATACCCCTTACGAAGGTTACGAGTGCATCGGCTATCCCGTCGCGACCTTCCTGCGAGGCGTGCAGATCTTCGACGGTGCATCCGTGACCGCACAGCCGGGCTTCGGCCGATATCTGCCGCGTGAGCGCTACCTGTCCCGATCGGCCAAGGGAATGCTCGCTGCCGAATGAATGCATCACCCAGACCGTCCCCCTGACGATCCGGGATGCGGATCGGCCAGCCGGGACCAAACAAGGCCCCCCGGCCTCATCCCAGAAGGAACGGCACGATGAAGACGACGTCATTCTCCCGGCGGCAGATCATGAAGGGGGGAGCCGCTGCAGCGGGCTCGGCTCTCGTCACGGGCTTTCCGAATGTGCTGCGTGCGCAGACCCGCGAGATCTTCATTGGCGGACCGGGCATTCCGGGGCTGACAAACGGCCTGTTCCCGCTGATCGAGCGCAAGCACAACATCAAGGTGCTGTTCGAGGGCACCAACTCGCTCGTCAATTTCGAAAAGCTGCAGGCCAACAAGAGCCGTCCCAACATGACGCTGGTCATGATGGACGATCCGGTGCTCGTGATGGCCGAGCGTGAGAACCTGATCCAGCGCCTGCCGTCGGACATGTCGAATCTGGCCGATGTCATCGACACCGCAAAGCCGCGCGGCGGCATGTGGGTGAACTGGTGCCAGCCCATGGCGAGCTTTGCCTACAATACCCGGGCGGTGAAGGAAGCGCCGACCTCCTATGCCGATGCATGGGATGCGCGCTTCCGCGACCGCGTCGTGCTTGTCTCGATGCGCATCACCCAGGCGATCGTTCCGCTTCTGGCGGCGACCCACCATGCGACCAAGGCGCCGCTGGCGCAGTGCCTTCCGCTGTGGCGCGATGGCATTGCCCGCCTCAAGGAATTGCGGCCCAATATCCTGCAGATCTCGTCGAACTACGCGCAGGCCCAGCAGCTCAACGAGACGGGCGAGTGCGACCTGCTGCTGAGCCCCGACTCCCGCAGCACGCTTCTGCGCAAGTCGCAGGGCGCGCCCGTCGACCAAGCCTATCCGCGGGAGGGCCTGTTCGCGATGCCCGCCGGCGTCGCGCTGGTGCGCGGCGGGCCGAACGAGGAGCTTGGCCGCATCTTCCTGAACGAGATGATGAGCCCTGAAACGCAGGCCTATATCGCGCAGAGCTTCTATTCGCGCCCGACAAACCGCAAGACGGTCATTCCGGCTGGCCTGACCTTCCCGGATCTGATCACGCTCGACTGGGGCTTCTTCGCCGAGAACCGGAACCAGATGATCGAGATCTTCGAGCGTGAGATCTCCGCGCGATGACGCAATCTTCTGCGCCCACGCTGTCCCGGGAGATGTCCCGGGACAGCCAATATCTCGAACTGTCCGACGTGACGAAGCGCTACGGTTCGGTCACGGTGCTCGACCGGCTGAGTGCCGCCGTCGGACAGGGCGAATTCGTGTCGCTGCTGGGGCCGTCCGGCTGCGGCAAGACCACGCTCCTGCGCCTGATCGCAGGACTCCTGCATCCCGATGGCGGAACGATTGCCGTCGGTGGACGCGATCTCACGCGCATTCCGGCGCACAAGCGCAATATCGGCGTCGTCTTCCAGAGCTACGCGCTCTTTCCCCATCTCGATGTCGCCCAGAACGTTGCCTTCGGTCTTGAGGCGCAGGGTGTGCCGAGCGGGGAGATTGCGGGGAGGGTGCGCGAGGCGCTGGCTCTCGTGCGCATGGAAGGCTTCGCCGACCGGCGGATCTCGGCCCTGTCGGGCGGGCAGCAGCAGCGCATCGCGGTGGCGCGCGCGCTCGTGGTGCGTCCCTCCCTGCTGCTACTCGACGAGCCTTTCAGCGCGCTCGACCGCAACCTGCGCGAGACGATGCAGATCGAACTGCGCGATCTCTTGCGGCGTCAACGCATTACCTCGATCTTCGTGACCCATGACCAGGACGAAGCTCTGGTCATGAGCGACCGCATCGCGGTCATGAATGCGGGACGGATCGAGCATTTCGGCACGCCGTCCGAGGTCTATCGTCATCCGCAGACACCCTTCGTGCTCGACTTCGTCGGCCAGTCGACCCGCCTGACCGGAACGGTTAGCCAGCAGGATAAGTGTGATATTCGGATCGAGACATCGATCGGCACGATCCGCGCCCCAGGCGACCTGCCCGTGGGAAGCCGCGTGCTGGTCGGCATTCGTCCGGAACTGATCGACATCGACGGCCAGCCCGGCGACCGGGTCAACACGGTCCGGCTGCCCTTGCGCGATGCGGTCTATCTCGGTTCCAAAACCATGCTCTATTTCCGCACGCAGGGGGCGGAGGACCGCGTCTTGTGCGAGGTGCCGCGCCTGGTGGCCGCAGCCGCGCCCGGAACAGAGATGATGCTCGCCTGGCCGGTGAGCGAAACCATGGTGTTCCCATGTCCGTGAGCCGGCCCGCCGCAGCAAGCGCTGCCGGCCAGGCCGTCGCGGCCCGGCCCGCGGCCTTCGACCCCAAGCCGCTGATGGCTCTGCCGGGACTGCTCTTCATGGGCGTGGTCTTTGCGGTTCCGATCGCGCTGCTCGTCGCCAGCAGCTTCGTCGCCGGGGATCAACTCTCGCTGACTGCCTATAACAAGGTGCTGGGCGACCCCTATTATGTCGGCATCATCCTCAAGACCCTGAAGCTCGCCTTCATCACGACGACGGCCTGCCTGCTCATCGGTTATCCGGCGGCCTTCGCGCTGGCGCTGTCGCGCGGTCGGCTGCAGGTCATCCTGTTTTCGATGATCTTCCTGCCGCTGACGGTGAGCATCATCGTCAAGACCTTCGGCCTCTCGATCATGATGAGCCGCAACGGCATCCTGAACTGGCTGCTGATGTCGACGGGCCTGATCGACCGGCCTGCCCGGATCATGTTCACCGATCTCAGCCTCTATATCTCGATGGTGAACGTGTTCATCCCGTTCATGATCCTGCCGCTCTATTCCTCGATGCGCATGCTGGATTTCCGGCTGGCGGAGGCTGCGACCTCGCTGGGGGCAAGCCCGTTCTATGTCTTCCGGCGCGTGATCCTGCCCCTGACCATGCCCGGCGTGATCGCGGGGGTGTCGCTGGTCTTCTCGATCTCGGTGGCGGCCTATGTGACGCCGAGCCTGCTGATGGGCGACCGCTACATGACCATGTCGCAGGTCATGGCCAAGGCCTTCCTGTTCCTGCGGGACTTCGAGCTGGGATCGGCAATGGCGGTGATCATGCTGGTCATCTCGGTGGCCGTCATCCTGACGGCCTCCTATCTGGCGCAGTCCTCCCGGAGCACGAGGTAAG
>JBIPLL010000390.1:0-3448 GCA_044368425.1 Beijerinckiaceae bacterium | reverse complement strand
CTGCCACCGCTCTGCCTTGAGGCGATTGGCACGCAGGTCGACCGGTGCGCGATGCGCGAGCGCCTGCAATTCCGAGCGCGCATCGCTGCCGAACGCCTCCTCGATGCGCGGAGCGATCCATTCGGGCGCGTCACCGGCCACGTGCAGCGGGGCATCGGCCAAGGCAGCGCCACCGCGCGCCAGGCGGGCCATTTCGTCCGGCGTCAGCGCGTCCGGCGCATGGCGTGCCCCGTCGCAGAGGGCGGCAATATCGTCCACGGACAGCCCCCGCTCCAGATGGAGCATGCCGAGAATGACGGCGCGCGCGCCCTCCCCGCCCATGACAAAGGACGACGAGGCTCGCCGGCGCAGAGCGTCAAAAAGCAGGCTGGAAATCGCGGCCCGGTCCTTCGAGCCCGCGAAACGATGCGAGAGGCCCCAGTCGCGCATCGCATCCGCCGCCGGGCGGCGGCGGTCAATGCAGTCGGCAAGGATCTCGATGGCGGCGGCGATGCGGGCGGCTGGCGTCATGGGCGCCTTGTGCCACCCGCCTGCGGCCGGAGCAAGCGAGCCGCGTCAGACCCGCGTCGGATAGTTCGGGCTCTCGCGGGTGATGGTCACGTCGTGGACATGGCTCTCGCGCAGGCCGGCCGAGGTGATCCGGACGAACCGGGCCTGCTGGCGGAAATCGGCAAGCGTGGGCGCGCCGACATAGCCCATGGCGGCACGAAGGCCGCCCGTGAGCTGGTGGAGCACGGCGGAGACGGGCCCCTTGTAGGCCACCTGCCCTTCGATCCCCTCGGGCACGAGCTTCAGGCTGTCCTTGATATCCTGCTGGAAATAGCGGTCGGCGGAGCCCCGCGCCATGGCGCCCACCGAGCCCATGCCGCGATAGGCCTTGTAGGAGCGCCCCTGATAGAGAAACACCTCGCCGGGCGTCTCGTCCGTGCCGGCGAGCAGCGAGCCCACCATGGCGCAAGAGGCGCCCGCCGCGAGGGCCTTTGCGAGATCGCCGGAATACTTGATGCCGCCATCGGCGATGACCGGGACGCCGAGCCCGTCGCAGACGCTGACGGCATCCATGATCGCGGTGAGCTGAGGCACGCCGACGCCGGCAACGATCCGGGTCGTGCAGATCGAGCCCGGCCCGATGCCGACCTTGACCGCGTCCGCACCTGCATCGATGAGCGCGCGCGCGCCCTCTGACGTGGCGATGTTGCCGGCAATGACCTGCACCGCATTGGACAGGCGCTTCACCCGCGTCACCGTCTCGAGGACGCGGCGGGAATGGCCATGCGCCGTATCGACAACGATCACGTCGCAACCGGCATCGACGAGGATCTCGGCCCGCAGGAAACCGTCATCGCCCGTGGAGACGGCGGAAGCCGCCCTAAGCCGGCCCTGCGCGTCCTTCGAGGCGTTGGGATAGGCAACCTGCTTCTCGATGTCCTTGACGGTCACGAGCCCGATGCAGCGGAAATGCTCGTCAACGACGAGCAGTTTCTCGATGCGGAACTGATGAAGCAGGCGCTTGGCCTCGTCCTGGCTCACGCCTTCGCGCACGGTGATCAAGCGATCCTTGGTCATCAGCTCCGATACGGGCTGGCCCGGATCGTTGGCGAAGCGGACGTCCCGGTTGGTCAGGATGCCAACCAGCTTGCCCTTGTGGCCGCTGGGTCCGCGCTCGACCACCGGAATGCCTGAAATGCCGTTCCGTCGCATCAGCGCCAGCGCATCGGCCAGCGTCTCGTCGGGGAAGATCGTCACAGGATTGACGACCATGCCCGATTCGAAGCGCTTGACGGTGCGCACGGCCTCGCCCTGCTCTTCCGGCGTCATGTTGCGGTGGATGACGCCGAGCCCGCCATTTTGCGCCATCGCGATGGCCATGCGGGTTTCCGTCACCGTGTCCATCGCCGAAGCGACGATCGGCATGTTCAGCGAGATTTCGCGGGTGATCTTCGTCCTGACATCGACCTCTCCGGGCATGACCTCGGAGGCGCCGGGTTCGAGCAGGACGTCGTCGAAGGTCAGTCCTTCACGGATGCGCAAAGAACCGTGGATCGAATCTGTCGATATCTGATGAGATGTCACGGCCAACCCCGCTCGAATGATCAAGCGCGAGGCGACGCAGGCCCCGCTCGAAACAAGAGGGGCGCGCGATGCGCGCCCGCTGATGAATTGGCAAGGGCTGGTAGCACGCCGCGCCCGTGAGTCCAAGGGTCAGAGCGCGACAAAGCATGACGGATCAGGCAGCGTTCATCCGCGAGATGAATTGCTGCATGGCGCTGTCGAGCTTT
Organism: Beijerinckiaceae bacterium; assembly: GCA_044368425.1. Taxonomy (GTDB): domain Bacteria; phylum Pseudomonadota; class Alphaproteobacteria; order Rhizobiales; family Beijerinckiaceae; genus JBIPLL01. The sequence continues at coordinate 1,169 of JBIPLL010000390.1, read as the reverse complement.
TCCGCGTCGACGGCGAGGCCCTCCGACAACCGCGCAAAATCCCGGCTGATCGTCTCGGTCTCCGCTGCGATGGCTGGCAGACCCTCGACATCCCGGCTCGTCATTTCCGCCTGCATCACCGCATTGTCGAGGTGGCGCGAGATTTCCTGCGTGGCGCTGGTTTGCTGCTCCGTCGCCGCCGCGATGCCACTCGACAGCGCATCCATGCTCTGGATCGCCTGGTGAAGCTCTCCAAAGACGTCGAACAGCGATCGTGCGCTCGCCTGAATAGCGCTGATTTGCTGCTCGATTGCGTGGGTCGCACTCGATGTCTGGCTCGCCAGGGCCTTCACCTCGCTTGCGACCACGGCAAAGCCTCGACCAGCCTCGCCGGCGCGCGCCGCCTCGATGGTCGCGTTGAGGGCAAGCAGATTTGTCTGGCCGGCAACGCCGGCGATCAGCGTCGCAAATTCGCCGATCTTGCCGACCTGTTCGGACAGGATGGTCGAGCGCTCGGTCGCGAGTTTGGTGCTATGGGCGAGACGGCGCGCCACTTCGGCGCCCTGCGTTGTCTGGTGGGCAATTTCCCCGATCGACGCCGTCAGCTCCGAGGTTGCCTGCGCGATGGTCTCGACGGTCGAGCGGATGCGGGACAGGCCCGTTCCTGCCGGAAGCGCGCGCTCCGCCGTCTGTCGCGTCGACTCCTGGACGGTGCGGGTCGACTGTGCCAGCTCGGCAGCGGTCTGCTGCACCCGGCTGGCGATCTCGCCGACAGAGCGCCTGAGCTCGCTCGCGAGCTGGGTCGCTGTCTGACGGGTCGAAATCCGGATTGCCTCAACCCGCTCGCCCGTGCTCGCCTCCTCCAGCCTGATGACCGTCGTGTCGCGAAACTCGGCAACACGGCGGGCGAGCGCTCCCAGTTCGTCCTGGCGTTCGGCAAGCGGCACCGGGGCATCGAGGCTTTCATTCGAGAGGCGCGCGATCCCCCGGTCGAGGGACCGGATTCCCTGAATGACCGACTGCGCGATCCAGACAGCCAGGAACGTTGCCGCAATCGTCACGAAGAGCGCGAGAAGCACCGTCATGCCAACCCGCGTCTGGAGCCGCGCGATCCGGGCGTCGAGCTGCTTGACAAGCGTGATCGCGCCTGCGCTCCACATCCGGTCAGCAGCGGTCGCGGCGGCCGAGAC
>JBIPLL010000199.1:0-5694 GCA_044368425.1 Beijerinckiaceae bacterium | reverse complement strand
GCCGCCTCGCGGTCGTTGCCCATCAGCAGCATCACGGCCTCGGCCCGGAAGGCGAGCGCACCCAGCAGCCTGTTTGCTTCGGTATAGGTCGCGTCCAGATCGGTGGCGACGAAGCCGTTGGCATCGGACCGCTTGGCGGTCTCAAAGCTCGCCCGGATGGCTTCCAGCGTTGCAATCAGGCGCCCCGTCGCCAGCAACGCGTCGATGCGGGCGCCATCTGTCACGCTCCCGGCCTCGAATCCACGCAGGCGCTGCAACAGGACATCCAGGGTCATCAACGCATCCGGCAGGCGCTGGATGACCAGATCCATGACGTAATAGCTGTCGAGGTCGGGGTCGAGAATCAGGTTCGAGCCATCTCCGACCCGCGTGATGAGTTTGCGACCCTCGTCGACCAGCGGACGACGCTCCGCCGCGACGGACGACAAGGCCTGAGGCCATCTGGCGTTGCGCAAGGCTTCTTCAAAGCGGGCAGCGGCCTCGGTCGCGTCCAGGGCCTCGTCCGCGCCGGTCGCGCGATGGGCCACCCAGGCGGTCGGAAGGACGCGCTCCACTCGCGCGTCGAGCCCGGATCGCAGGATCGAGCTATAGAGCGGCCAGAACGACTGCAGATACTCGACGCCGGCGACCTCCTTTTGCGCGAAGCGAATGTCCTTGAAACTGGCCTGCACGAAGAACCAGCCGATCAGGAAGACCGGCAGGAACATGAGCGCGACGATGGCCAGCAGCTTACGCGAAAGTGAGAGACGCACGGTTGACCCTCGGAGCACCAACTCCGAGATATATGGAACATCATTGCTATCGTTACGTTAATTGGATGCCGCACCGCGAAAACCGGTCGCGAGAACGTAAAGCTCTGCAGAATCAGAGCGGCTCGCTGCGGGCTTGACGTGACGGACCGTGGTGAAGTCTCGCTTCAGATCGGCAAGAAGCTGGCCTTCCGTTCCACCCTGAAGGACCTTGGCGAGATAGGTGCCACCGGGTGCCAGAACGTCGCGCGCGAGAGCGGAGGCGAGTTCGGCCAGCGCCATGATCCGCAGATGGTCGGTGCGCTTGTGGCCGGTGGCATTGGCGGCCATGTCGGACATCACGACATCGGCCTGCCCGCCAAGCATCTCGATGAGGCGTGCGGGTGCGTCCGGCGCCAGAAAATCCATGACGGCGAAGCTGACGCCAGGAATTGCTTCCATGTCGAGCAGGTCGATGGCGACGACCTTGCCCTTGCCCTGGGCGGCGCCGGTCCGGTCTGCGGCGACCTGCGACCAGCCACCGGGCGCGGCGCCGAGGTCGAGGACGCGGGCGCCGGGCTTCAAGAACTTGTACTTGTCGTCAATCTCAAGAAGCTTGTAGGCGGCGCGCGAGCGCCACCCCTCCTTCCTGGCGCGGGCGACATAAGGGTCGTTGAGCTGACGCTCCAACCACTTGGCCGAGGAGGTGCTGCGCTTGCGCGCAGTCTTCACCCGCACACGCAGCGAGCGGTTACCTCCATGATCTGCGCCCGTCATCGACTGCTCCCACGGCGCCAGACGCCGTCCTCGCGCATCAGCTTGATCAACATGCCCTCGCGCAGGCCGCGATCCGCGATCCGCAGACGCGGCGAAGGAAAGCGGCGGCGGATGGCCTCAAGGATCGCGCAGCCTGCGAGCACGAGATCGGCCCGTTCACGCCCGATGCAGGCATTGCGCGCCCGGTCGTCATAGCTCATGGCGAGCAAACGGTCGATGACCTCCGTGATGTCGGGATCGCGCATCCAGAGACCGTCGACGCGACGCCTGTCGTAGCGCGGCAGGTCGAGATGAACGCCGGCCACCGTCGTGACCGTGCCGGAGGTGCCGAGCAGGTGGAAGCCCGCGGCTTGCGGCGCACGCGCCGCGCGGCGGGCAAAGTCCGCGAGCAGCCCGTCGACCTCGGCGACCATCGCCTCGAAGTTCTCAAGCGTGACCTCGCGACTGCCGTGGCGCTCGGCCAGCGTGACAACCCCGACCGGCAGCGAGACCCAGGCTTCGACCCGGTCCTTCAGGCTGCGGCCCTGGTCGCGACCACCCAGCCAGACGAGCTCTGTCGAGCCGCCGCCGATGTCGAACAGCACCACACCCTTCGCCTCGGGCGCGGCAAGGCTCGCGCAGCCGAGTGCAGCGAGATAGGCCTCCGTCCGTCGGTCGACGATCTCGAGCGCCAGTCCCGTCTCGGCCTGAACGCGCGTGATGAAATCCTGCCCATTGGCTGCCGACCGGCAGGCCTCGGTGGCAACGAGGCGGGCCCGCGACACGCCCCGCTGCATCATCTTGCTCGCGCAGACCCGCAAGGCCTCGAGCGAGCGCTCGATGGCCGGTTCGCTGAGCCGTCCGGTCGTTACCAGCCCCTCTCCCAGCCTGACGATGCGGGAGAAGGCATCCACGACGCGAAATCCATGCTGGGCGGGATAGGCGATCAGCAGTCGGCAATTATTGGTGCCGAGATCGAGGGCCGCATAGGTCTCGTGCGGCAGGCGGGCCGCTGCCGACCCGACCGAGGGGAAAACACTTCCCCTGCCGTCGGGCGCGGGAGGGCGCACGAGCGCCGCTCTCGTCTCGCGGTCCGCCACTGGCGTATCTCCGGCCGCCGCTCCGGCACATCCGGTCGGCGTTACTTGACTGCAAGCTAACAGGCCGCAGGCCCGCATGCCAAGCGCGCATGAGGCGGAGTGCACAGATGCGGGGCCGGATCAGACCAGCGCGGTAGCCGTGCGAGGCGTCGGCCGCATGAGGCCGGAGGGGGATTTCTGGAAGGTGCGAGGCTTGAAAAGCACCTCGTCGATCCGCGCCCACAAGGCCTTTGGCGAGAAGGGCTTGATCAGGATCTCGTTCACGCCGAGCAGGATCGCGCGCTCGACCAGCGCGCGCTGCGGTTGCGAGGTCGTCAGGATGATCGGGACCGTGGGTGACGGGGACGTGCTTGGGGTACGGGTCAGCCGGATAAATTCCTCGCCGGACAGAATCGGCAGCTCCCAGTTCAGGATCACCACTTCGGGGCGCACGTCGGCCAGGACCGCGAGCGCCTCGGCGCCATCGGGAGCCTCGAGCACACGCCGGATTCCCACGCGAGCCAGCATCTCGCGGCAGAGCTTGCGGGCATAGGTTCCGTCATCGACGACAAGAACCGAAATGTCCGGGAAGGTAGGGGTTTCCGACATCGCGCAACCAGCCTGAGTAGGCTTCACCAGTAGCGCATCGCCGTTACACGTTTGCTAAGTGATCGGGTCGAATGCCGCTCAATCGCGGATAAAAATGCAACATCAGAGCAATTGTCCACTCGCAAGCGCGCCGAAAAGGGCTGCGAACAGCCCGGCGCCGTCCTGAAGCGCAAGAACCGTGCGCGATGAGCCGGCTGCCCGTGACCAGGCTCCGGCACTCGACAGGACGATGGACCAGCCAGCGCCCATCAGGACAAGGGCCGCGCTGATCGTGGCGGGTGTCTGAAGCATGGGGAGAATGACGCCGGCCGCGACGATCGCCAGCAATGCCGGCGCGAGGATTGCCGCCGGCGATGCGACCCGCATCAGCGCCGGCATCACGAGGGCCGGCGCATACATCGCCGCGACATGCCATGCGACCAGCCCCGAAATTCCGGCGGTATCGACGCCGCACTGGGCCAGCAGCAAAGGTGCGGCCCCCATGGCGAAGGTCATCAGGCCCCAGGCCAGCGCCTGCGCCGCACCGCCCAGAACAAACCGTGCGATCGCCGGCGGATCGGGCCGCACGATCGCGGACTCCTCTGCCGGCGCATCGATGACAAGGCGCGCAGGTGCGGTCCAGGCGAGTGCGAAGGCCGCAAGCTGGGCCGCCAGCGCGATGACCGCGGGCGCAACGAGAACAGGCAGGAACGCCTCGCCCAGCCGCAGGAGCATCGGAGCGAGGATCGCGGCAAGCGCCCCGGCACCCAGAACAAGCCCGGCAATGCCAGCCTGCTGCCGGCCGTCACCGGCGAGTGCGGCATGGCGCATGACGAGCGCGAATCCCTGCGCACAGCCGAGCCAGAGCGCGCCCAGTACGACGAGACCGAACAGGCCCCGTTGTGCGCCGAAAGCAAGTGCTGCGGCCCCGGCAATGCCGAGGGTCGCGCCCATGACGAGCGCCGCACGCCGGCCCATCCGGTCCGTGAGGAGCGCCCCGGGCAGGGCAGCAAGTACCGCGCCTGCCATCAGCGCCGCGAGCGGCAGGCCGACGAGCGAGGGGCGTGGCGCCAGCGCGGACGATACCAGCGGCAGGACGCCGAGCACGGCCGATTGTGCCAGCACCGCACAGGCAAAAATCAAGGCGAGGCGCAGGACAGGCGCCCGTGCCTGCGCCAGAAGATGCAGGTCACCCGCCTCGTCTTCTGGACAGGCACAGATGGGCGCCCCGGCGCGCGGTGCCGCGCGCGTGTCGAGGTCAATCGTCACGCTTGATGTCCTCGTCGGACAGGATGCGAACCGCCGCGCCCTCGACATCGTCGTACTGGCCGGCGCGCAGCGACCACATGAAGGCCGCAAGGCCGAGAAGGCCCAGCGTCAGCGCGAGCGGAACGAGAATCAGCAGCACGCTCATGCGGCTTTCTCCATCTTGCGCCCGTCGGAGTCCTCTGCGCCTGCCTGCGAGAGGTTGGCAAGGGCATCGCCCTTCGGCCTGCCGCGCAGGGCATTCAGCGTGACGATCACCGAAGATCCGCTCATGGCGAGCGCAGCGATCAGCGGCGTCACATAGCCGAGCACCGCGAGCGGTACGGCGATGACATTATACACGACGGACAGCCAGAGGTTCTGCACCATCAGGCTGCGTGCCTTGCGCGAGATGTCGAGCGATTGCACGACGGGCGCCAGCCGGTCGCCGAGAAAGACGGCATCGGCCTGGGCCTGCGCGATATCGGCCGCCGTGATGGGCGACAGCGAGACGCTTGCAGCTGCCAAAGCCGGCGCGTCGTTGACGCCGTCGCCGACCATCAGCACCTTCCGGCCGGCAGCCACATGCGCCTTGATGGCGGCGATCTTGTCGGCGGGCTTCATCGCGCCCGTCCAATCCTTGATGCCCAGGCGCTCGGCAACCCGGGCCACTGCCGGCTCGCGATCCCCCGACATGATGGCCACGGCAAAGCCGCGCTGACGCAGCCGCGCCACGACCTCGACCGCATCAGACCGCAGTCGCTGGCTCACTGCCATGACGCCGTGGCGGTCCCCGTCGCTCACCGCGATGAAGGTGGCGTCCGGATGCATGCCGGCGAGCCGGGCTGCCTCCCCTTCCGCGCCGCAGAACGAGGCGCGGCCCAGACGCCAGGTGCGACCCTCGACAATGGCCTCGACGCCCTCGCCCGGCACCTCGACAGCCGTCTCGACGGGCCGGCGCGCCTGCGTGTCGGCCACGAGCGCCTTCGCGAGCGGATGGTGGCTCGACAAGGCAAGCCGCCCGGCCATCGCGACCATATCGGCCGGCAGGTCGGCGGCGTTTGTAATTGCGGGCTGCGGCATGGTCAGCGTGCCGGTCTTGTCGAAGATCACGGTGTCGACCGTCGCCAGCCGCTCGATGGCGTCACCCGCACTGATCAGAAGCCCGCGCCGGAAGAGCGCGCCCGCGGCCACGACCTGCACCGCCGGCACCGCCAGCGCCAGTGCGCAGGGGCAGGTGATGATGAGGACCGATACCGCGATCACGACGGCCTTGTGGACACCGGCGCCAAGCGCCA
>JBIPLL010000690.1:0-9153 GCA_044368425.1 Beijerinckiaceae bacterium | reverse complement strand
GTTATAATCGAACAAGTGTTCGGGCGGGGCACGCATTATAGTGTCTGTTGTCAAGCAACACCACTATATCTAGCTTATCGTCTTTCTACAGACTCGCAGTAAAGACATCCACCATTTACAGTCTCAGGAACTGTGCTGTGGAAATCACACACATAAGCTTTTCCAGTTATCTGGATTTCTACTTTTTTCATTTACTTATCCTTTCTTTCTTTATACTTATACTCTATTTAGGGGGTCTGACATTTTAGGGATGTTTTACGGCGTGTCACAATTTCGTTATCATTTCGTTATCTGCGTGCCCCAGCGATCTGGCTTTGTCAAGTCAACACGCCGTGTTTCTAAAAATTATCTAACAACAATTAGATAACTAAGAAACCAACCTATTCCAAAAAGCAGGGTATCAATGATTAGTTGGGTATCCATTACGCTACCTGCCCAACCTGTATAACCTCACCATTGTCTAGCATCGCTCTGAAGCCTTTGATGCCACTCTTCCAGTATTCGTTAGTGTAGTATCCAATTACCTCGGCTGTTTGGTCAGGGTGGAATAGTGGGTTGATTACATGTCCATCATTTAGAAATACCATTACGCTCATTTGTTTATCCTTTTCTTTAGTTAGTTATAGATTAGCATTAGGGACTGACATTATTGGTCAGACACGCCGTTGGCGATAGAAATTTCTAGGGTAGTTATTGAGGAAATTGCTTGCTCAAACTCTTCCCAAGTATCAAAGTTTAGGACTATCATTATCCAACCTTTACAATCTTGTAGCCTTCTGCTACAAACCTTGCTACAACTTGTTCTACCAAGTTTTCTGGATACAATCCACCTTGGAAGCTAACTCCAACTTTTTCTACTTTTACATTTATCATTTTTTTCATTTTTTATCCTTTCTTTATCTACCTATAACCTAACACAAGGTTAGGACATTGTCAAGCGACACGCCGAAGAATTATGAACAAAGTTTTGGGGTATTTGTTGTAGAAATCCTACAAAGATAGCCAGAAATAAAGGCCTAGGAAAATTACCAGACTAGATACAATAACGGCAATGGTTTTCTCCACTAGAGAATTATACAGGACGCAGTCAAAAAAATCAAGGTTGGCAGGGTCAAGGATAGTGTGCGGACTAAATGTTATAGATTTGTTATTTTAGGGCTGCATCGTACATCTTTACAAAATATTCAGATTTTGCAAAATATAAAATTTTTCAGATTTTTCAGATTTTGGCGGTATGCCAAAACATCCTAAAACTCTAGATTTCCTTCATCTTCTACAACAAACCCAACTTCACGATCTATAAGCTTGTAATCTACAGATGCAAGCTGGAAGTATTCTGATAGCGTAGTAATGACTTCATCCATGTCCAAAGATCCGCAGGTATACAAATCGAACTGAAGCATTCCAGGCTTAGGCTTATCCCAAATGTGGAAAGCAATGTGAGATGTCTCAATCATTACAATAGCTGTAAGTCCTTCATTTCCAGGGGCATCCACATAATGTGCAAATGGTCCCTTGATGATCTTCATATTAATTCTATTGACAAGATCCTTTAGAAAGTCTATAGCCTGCTGCTCTTCTGTCATTGGATTATTGACTTTGGCATTAATTAGCAAGTGCTTGTGAAATAACATATTTCTCCCATACTCTAGAAGAGCTATTATACACTATTCTTACTCACTTAGCAAGGGTACAGAATCTAAAAGAGTAACTGTCCTATTTGACACATAGCCACCCTTACTATCTAGCTCTTTCTTAGCTGTTTCTTCGTCATCAGCTAGAATTTGAATAACCATTCTAACTTCATATGTAAAGCATCTAGTTGTTTCTTTTTCTTCCATTATTTCTCCATTATCTTTTTTGGACGGTATACAAGTGGCAAAGCCACTCTTGACCAATCACCATTTATGCAAAGGACACCTAGCATTATCTAATGTCACCTTGAGCTTCATAAAACATCCACATTTTTTGCATGTTTGGGGTATTGGTCTAAAGAATTCACATGTCTGACAAATAGAAAGCCTTTTAGCCTGTAAATCACTTTCCGACCTAGGTTGATTTGGATTAAATAGATCAAAGAAGCTTACATCTTTTAGAGCTTTTTTATTGGCTTCTAGTTCTTCTTCGTTATACGACATATATTTATTTTAGCAGATAGTAGAGATATAACACATACCCGCCAAATTTTAAATGATATCAATTTGGTATCAAATTTAGGTATTTGGATTTGGGGATTGGGTGTTTGGGGATCTCTATACCAAGCGAACTTAAAATCAGCGAAAAATTGTACTTACCGCCTTGTTTTTTATATTAGTATAAAAATTCATTTATAATATTGTTATTATGCTCCTGGATACCGTCAACTTAATATTGGCCATAGTTATTGGCTTCGGAACTATAATCTCAACAGCTGCACTAGGTGTCCGCTGGCTTGTAAAGCACTATCTCGCTGAACTTAAGCCAAATAGCGGTAGCTCCATGAAAGATCAAATGAATAACCTAGAAGCTCGCATGGACAAAAGCGATACTTTACGCAAAGAAACCTATCTAAAGGTTGAAAAGCTTGAGAAAAAAATAGACGATATGTATGATAGATTACTAGATTACTTGTCTAAAGGCAATAAGTAATATATAATATATATAAGTAAATATTAGATAAATTCTATATATTCTAATAGAATTACTAAGAATTAATAAATATTAATAATTAATAATGGTATCAGATTTTGATGCTTTGTCAAGCTTTTTTCTATAACTCTTTTATAACGATTTTTAACAATAGAAGAATCTTCGTTTCTTGATGTCTTTTACCGAATAATATGCGGTTTTTGATGTTATAAATATGTTATAATTTATAAGCTAGCATCCAGGTCCGTCTCTCATACCCACCGCCCTGGGTGCTAGCCTTTTGCATTTTTAGTGATATAATTTAACTACTATGGCCATTTATAATACCGAAATTTTTGGTGCAGATCCATCACGAATTCAGTGGAATATCGTGCGTGGAGACACTTCGCCACTCCGTGTGGAGTTCTACGAAAATGACGAAGTTACCCCATATGACACTGCTGGCTGGGAATACCTAGCCACGACATATGACTTTAAGGGCGATGTATTAGATGAGCTAGAGATTTCTGCTGGGGATGGGTATGTAGATATTACAGCCACCCCAGAAATTACTTCGCTATGGGGAACTGGGTATAACACAGTAGTAGCGGAATTAGCTTTTGATCTCCAAGTTACAATTGATGGCGAGACCGTTTGGACTCCAGTTATTGGAACTATTCGTGTTCTTGGAGACGTTACGGGAGGAAGTTTATAATGCCAACAATTAAGATTGTTCCGTTTCCTGGCGTACCAGGCCCACAGGGTGCAACTGGTGCAACTGGGCCTACTGGTGCCACAGGCCCAACTGGAACACAAGGACCCGCTGGTCCAACAGGACCAACTGGGCCTACTGGTGCAACTGGTCCCCAGGGGCCACAAGGTGATCCTGGTGCAGATGCTACATTTCCAAATCCAGTAAACTGGACACCAGTTTTGTCAGCAACTGGATTTAGCCAAACCTCAAATCCAGCAACTGGGCAGTACATTAAAATGGGCAAGCTTGTTTTTTGTCAAATGACGGTGCCGTTTACAAACGTTACCAATTTTGGTACTGGCATCTATTCAATAAATCTGCCACTCCCAGTCGCACACCACATGACAGTAGACCACGGAACTCTGCACGATGTAGACACAAATGGCTTTTATGCACTGCGTGGCCACGTTGTTAATGCAGGAGACTCCTCAATGACTTTGTGGTATCAGTCAATTGTGACCAAAGATGCGGAATTTGATAACAATTCTCCAATAACGCTAACAACTTCAGACTTTTTCCACTTTGACTTTGTTTATCAAACTACAGTCTAGTATCTGCTATAATTTAGCTAGGAGAAAAGATGGCATTTCCAAATACGTTTAACATTGCTTATTATAAGGGTGACACCTACGAATTTAACATTTACCCCAAAGATTCAAATGGACAGCCATTTGATTTAACTGGATATACGGCAACATTTACAATTGCTACATCCCGTGGACCAAGCCCCGTTTTGTCAGTACAAGGATACGCCACAATTCCAACAGACGCAGCATCACTACGCTGTGCCATTCTTCCATCAGATGCGGCTCAGCTTACTGCTGGAAGCTCTTATGTTTATGACGTACAAATTTCTAAAGAAGATGAAGAATTGCCATATCCACTTACATACACCCTGTTAACTGGAAATATAACAGTAACTAGCGATGTGACTGGAGCGGTTTAATGGCAGAAGTGCTTCTCTCTACAGATGATTTAACAGTTCTTGGTGGCCCAGCAAGAATAGAGCTTGAAACAGATTTTGGTGCTGCTGGGCAAAGGGGAAGTCTTATATATGCATCTAATGGCGTACCAACAAATCCAAATTCTGGAATTCCAGATGACGTACTCCCATATGATCTAGCAATTAACATCTCGGCATCAAGTACGAGATATTTGACGGTATACCAGTATTTTTCTGCAGACGGGGTTAGTGGATGGAACGAGCTAACAAGGCTTTCTCCAAATGCTGGATCTGCAAATTTAGATATAACATTTGCTAACGGAATTAGTCAGCTAATTCCAGGTATCAATGGAATTGGTATTCCAGTAGCGTCAATTACAGAAAACACTTCCGTAACCCCAGCAAACTTTAATATACAGTATTCTATTGAAAGTGCTTTGCCAGTTTTGTCTGGAATGCAGGTTTCTCCAACATTTATTGTAGATGAAAACAATGTGCCATACCTTGGCTTTACTATTATTGCTTACGTTGTAAATCCAATAACACAACAGGTTGAGCCACTCAATGGTGTTGTTCGTAAAGTTCACTTATTCATTACTGTGGTATAATTTAGCTGGTGATGGCTAATGAGTACTAGTATTGGAAGAGATTTTACATCCTTTATACCCTCGCTTTCTGATGACGCAAACATTCAAGAAGCTTTTAGGATGTATCATTTCGGCACCCAAGATGGCAGCGAGCCAGCCCCAGCAGATCCAGTAAATGGCATTGAGGGCTATTTGGCTGACCTACAGCTTCAAATAGATAATATTACAGCTGGTGCAGATATTGTCAGTGACCTTGGAAATGCTGTAGATTTAAATAGCGTTATAACGTCTGGAACATACAGAAGATCTTCTGCACCAACAACTGGCTTAAACTATCCAGAATTATCCCCAGGACTGTTGATTGTAATAGCAGCAACATCAACAGTAATTTATCAAATTTATCAAACTCTTGGTGGATCGTCTGGAACCAATCATTATTACTGGAGAGGAAGGGATGCTGGAGGGTCTTGGTCTGCATGGGCACAGTCATCTAAAACAGGACACAATCACGACTCTCTTTACTATCAAAAAGCAGAAATTGACGCAAGAATAAATTCCCAAGCCTCATTAGCTGCAAATTCTGTTGTTGTTACAGACGGAACTAAAAAGATATCTACCTCATCGCTAATTAGTACGACAGAGTTAGAATATCTAAATGGTGTTGGGTCAAATGTTCAAGAGCAGTTAAATAACAAGGCTGCACTAGACCACAACCATGATGGGGTATATCATAAAATAGGCGTTCAGCCAAAAATATTTGTTCAATCAAGTCAGCCATCTAGCGGAGTGCAAGTAAACGACCTTTGGTTCTGGTAGGTGACTAAATGGCACTAATATATTTTAGGCAAGGAAGCTCCGTAGGAACAAATTTTTTATTTTTAGAATATGAATATCAGAATGATTTTACTTATGGTGTAAAAATATTTATTAGTGGAACTAATGTTTCTTATGATTCTGGTGCAATTCTTCCTGGAGCATATGTTGGAGACAGTATAGGCGTATCTGGACTAAGCCCAGGAACGTCTTATACATATACGCTAACGGTAAGAAGAAATAGTAATAATGCCTATATTGGGGAAAGAACTATAACTGCTACAACACAAGCACTGTCTCCGCCATCTACACCCACTGGCTTATTTACAAGTAATATATCTCAAACGTCAATTACATTAAATTGGAGTGCTTCTTCAAATACCACAAACTATACGGTATTTTTAAATGGATCTGAGGTTGGAACTACTACAAGCACATCGTACACATTTAGTGGATTAGTTGCAGGGACAAGCTATAGCTTAAGTGTCAGAGCAAACGGTAATGGTGGAAGCTCCAGCACTGCAACAATAACTGGAACAACTAGTCCATTGCCAGAATATACATATACAATTAATTACAATGCTAATGGTGGCTCAGGCTCAATGTCTTCAACAACAATTACTACCACAAATACATCAGCAACGCTGACTGTTGCAAGTAATCAGTTTACTAGATCTGGGTTTAGCTTTACTTCTTGGAATACTAGCTCATCTGGCGGAGGTACAGCATATTCTCCTGGAAATGGAATAACACTTACTACTGGAAATTCATCAATTACCCTGTTTGCTCAATGGCAAGCCCTTCCGCCAGGATTCACTGAACAGTCAATAACTTCTAGAGTTGCAATAAATGTAAATGTAAACACTTTGCCAGACAACACCGTAACAGCATCAAATGTTAATCAGTATTCACTAATAAGTGCTGGCGGAACATTTCCAACTTGGCTTTCTATAACAAATTCTGGAGGAACTGGTGTTTTGTCTGGAAGTACTAATGTTGCTGGCACATATACATTTAGGGTTCGTGCTACTAATACATCAAGTGGCCAATTCGTTGACTCCAATATAATTACAATTACAGCTTACTATCCAGGCAAAAGAGCCTCAGACTCCTCTAGCTTTGCTGGAATTGAGTCAGCTAGACGATATGATGGAAGCGGTTGGGTAAATCTAACAATTATGAGAAGATGGAACGGATCATCTTGGGTAAATATAACAAACTAGCTTTTAGCAGCCTTAGCCGTAGTCCAGGCAGACCAATCCTTTCCACCATTTGACATATGATATGCAATCTTAGCATTTGTCAGGGGATCAAACAAATCCTCATTTCTTTCAAGTCCATACTTTTCTCTACGGTCTGTCCCCATTGCACCAGTCATATTGATCTGGAATAATCCATAACAATTACTAGATTTATTTAATGCATATGGCCTATTTGTAGATTCTAGAAATACTATTCTTTGTGCTATCTTAAGCTCCCTGCCAGAAAATCCAGCTTTTTGCAGGATATTCGTAATCTGAGCATTAGAAAATCTAAACTTTCTGTTTTCTGGATTTATCCATGGCTTAGTCGTTATTATTTCTACATTCATTCTGTTAAAAGCGGAAGCTCTTTCTAAGATATTCCAATTTCCAGTTTTTAGTGTTTGAGTATATATAATAGGCTTTTCTTCTGCAATTGCTTGTGGCTCACTAGAGCCAAGAAGGATAGCCCCTATTGACCCAAAAACCACTAGTGATTTTTTAGTCAAGGGGGACATCCAAAACCCTAACAAACCTTATTTCTGCATTATCAAAAGCTGGACTGTCTAAAGATATAATTTCTGTTCTATCACCCTTATTGAAACCAGCATGGATTACCTTATTGTTCCCAATGTAAATAGCAGAGTGGTTGAAGTTCTTATATCCTTTATTTCTAAATACCACGACATCTCCAGGCTTTGGATCTTTTACCTTTGGCTTCATCCATCCCTGTTTGCTTGCAGAATGTGGAACTTCTTTTCCCAGTCCTTCGTAAAACCAAACGACAAGACCTGAGCAGTCCCATCCACGTGGGGTAGATCCACTAAAAACATACCAAGTTCTATTAGCATATTTTCTAATTTCTTTAATTCTCTTAGCAATGTGTCTTTTATTTTCAAATTGATGCTGTTTAATTCTTTGTTCTTTTAACTGTGCTGCTGCTCTTTCTGCAGCTATTCTTTCAAGCATTGTCTGCTTATTTCCATACTCAATCATAGCGTCAATAAAAGAAGGACCAGGCTGAGCCTGGCTAAGATTAGCTGAGGTAGTTTTATTGATATTATGATTATCCGAATATCCTACTGCCGAAGAGCAGGCCACAAGAATAACAGTTAAAACGCTAGCTGTTGCAGTCTTTTTCAAGATGCACCTCCTAAAGCAAAAAGCACCTTGTTTAAGGGTGCCGTCTTCTTGGTTCTAATATTTTACCACTAATTTAGTCAAAATGCAAGAAAATGCTGTGATATAATTAACAGTATGGCTACACTTAGAGGATCTGGCTCTTCCTATGCCGTTGGAAATACGCCACCAAGAGTTTCATGGACTGTTGTTCGTGGTGATACGGCAGCATTTAGGGTGTATGTAACTGATGACGAAAAACAGCCATTGAACATTCCAGACTGGAACATTTCTATGGAAATTAAGCGTCCAGATGTGGTTATTCAGGATAATCTTGGGCTTATAACAGATGATGCTACGACTATTCTGGCCCTTACCCCAGCAGCAGACCCAGACGATGAGGCTGGAGAGTTTACAGTATCTCTTACGGCAGCCCAATCAGCCACTCTAGAAACTGGGGATATTTTTGATATTGAGCTGTCTTTGCCACAGGATGAAATTGTTTGGACGGTAGCTCAGGGATACATGGTTATTCTTGAGGACGTAACTGCATAATGGCAACAGCTGTAATTACTGACAAAAATTTTGGCAAAACAAGAAAAATAGAATCTAAAGACTATCCAATCTTAAGGCTAACCCAAAAAAGATATCCAAAAACAATTCGTATAAACGACACTCTTCCATTTAGAATCAGACTGACAAATATCATGGTTCCTGGTTATAATCAAAACAATATTCCAGGTATTGGTTTGCAGGTAATTGGGTATTCTAATTATATTCTTTAACATAAATTCTGTTATAATAAGTTCATGGCCAGAACTACTTTATCCTATGTAAAATCTCGCTTTGAGACTGGTGACAGACCAAGTCAAGAAGATTATGTAGATTTAATTGACACCGTTTCCTCCCAAGCAACAGACCTTGGAAGTTTTGGAAACAACGAAAATACCATTTCTGGTATTGAAAACCCTACCGTAGTGGACAGCTTTGATGCAACGGTATGGAGAATGGTTAAATACATCGTCTCTATTTCAAAAACAACATCAGGAGACAATAAGTTCTATGCTACAGAATTGACCATATTGGTTG
>JBIPLL010000599.1:0-9154 GCA_044368425.1 Beijerinckiaceae bacterium | reverse complement strand
ATTTTCATCAAACCATTTGTTAAATAAATCTATTTTTGTGCATATTACATCCGTAGTATATGTATCTCTTGTGAAAAAATGCACAACTTTATTTATCATCCACTGTCCTAAAAATCTATCATCAAATGGATTTTTATCTTCGGTTGAAACGTCCCTATCAACAAATATAAATTTTCCAGGAGATCTTAAAGTCAATCCCGGTGATTTAAAATAAAGAGCTTGATTTAAAAACACAAAATCCTTTGCCATAGAAATATATGACAAATCTTTAGGATAAAAAGTCTGGGGTATTAGAGAATTTATAACCATTAATCCACTTTGTTTTGTTTTGTTGATATTAAAGAGAAGTTGAGCATCTCCTCCTTGTGATTTATTTTTAAAACTATACAAACCATCTTGAACAGTTTCTTTCATTTTTTTCAAAAAATTTTCTGCACTGTTTGAAGTAAAATTTACGTTAAATTGTCCGTTTGCAAAGTCGTAATTATGTGTTGGTTTATTAGTTATATTCAAATCATCTACAGATACCATTGGAGAAAATTTATAATTTGTTATTTTAGAAGCTACTCCAGATTGAAAATTTTTAATAAGAGAAGAATCGGAAAAAGGTGCTCTATTCATATACGGAGGAGCACCATAAGGATCTTGATTGTCTTGTATTACTATTCTTTCTATCTGAGAGTCTTCTGCATTTTCTATATATTTCTTTAATGAAACCAAGGAAAATTTTTTACCTTCAGGTCTATCGTATCTATCCAATCTTAAAAAAGCAGGAGACCCATCTTCTGCTTTAAATAAGCTATAGGCGTAATTTATATCATCCAAAGCACAAGAATTTGAAGGTGATGTATATAAAATTAAACCTTCTTCACCAGAAAATCCCCTATCCCAATTTTCTTCGTCAAACAAATCCATTCTTTGTTGTATATTTTCATTCGGAATTCTAAAATCTAAAGGAGTGGAATTTAAATCTAAAGTTGTATTTTCTCTTTTTATTATTCCTATTGTAACATCCGAAGAATTAGGCTCTGAATTGTTGGAAGATGCTGTTTTTATTATAGATTTTATAGCTTCAGAACAAGGCATAGCCCTTTGAAAATCATTTCCCAATACATTTCCATTATTTGGTCCATATAAACCAGTAGACCATTCTATATTTCTTTCCAACAAATTTTGATATCTTTCGTCCCAAAAATAAAATTTTCTTAATTTATTAGCAGATGAATCTGTTTTTAAATCTTCTATATCATAGATAACAAAATCATAACACATCTCCCATTCTTTTTTAGGAAGTTCTTCTTTAGAAAGTGGATATATTTTTATAGAAATTTTATTTCTACCATCTGTCCTAAATAAAAAGGGTGCATCCACCTTTGATCTATCTTTTGCTGGTGGTAATCCTCTTTCCAACATTTCAAAATCATTTGATAATATAATCCATCCTTTAGTATTCCAATCATCTAAATTTTCTTCTATAGCAAGTCCTTCTATACTAAACATTGGAACAGCAAATGGTTTAAAATTTTCTAACCCATTATACATCCATGTCTCTATATAAAATAATTGATCTGCTATTTGAGTTATGAATCTTTGATCAAATCCTTCAAATGAAGGAGTACTAGGAAGAAAAGAGTTTCCAAAATTTGAAGGTAAATTTACAATAGGTTTTTCTGGATCCATAATTAACAGTTTGGTACATTAATATCCCTTAATAATTTTACATTTAATTGGTTAAAAACAAAAGTAGCTGTACAAGTTATTTCGGAAGAACTTTGAAAAGAATAATCTATAGGACTTAATCCTGTTATAAATGCTTCTGTATATTTAAATTCTATTATTTTATTATTAAATTCATCAAGGGCAAATAAACTAAAAGTTGAAGTAAAATCTGACATTGGTTTTGTTAAAAAAATATTTTTTGTATTTTCATTCAATGGTGATGTTAAATCACTAAAACTATTCTCACTTTCATTAAAAAGATTTAACCATTTCCACAATATCCAATAATTTTGATATCCATTATCTACTAAAAATCTTAAATTTATAGGAGGATATGGAGGTCTAGATAAACTAGAAGCATTATAAACTTGCCCCCCAAAAGGTACTTTCAATTCTGGTATTTTAATTTCTGGAACTGGAGAACCAAAAGTAGTAAATTGTACTTGATTTGCATTATACTGTTTTTGTAAAATGGAATCTTGACTTTCTTTTAATGCATTTGGCAAATCCAGAATAAAAGAAAATTTATCACTTCTTGATCTATTGAGTATTGATTGATTCATATTTAAAATAATACAACAGGAGTGTAAAACTTCTCCATAGAAGACTTATCTTTGTCTTCAATATCTTTTTTAGTTATATTTTCCTGTTTAGCATCTAAATCCGACATCCATTTTAATAAAAGTTCTCTATCTTCAGAATATAAATCAAATCCAGTAGATATGTCAGAACCTCCTACATGAGAGTATGGAGTATTTATGCTTGGTTTCTTGGTCAAAACAGATTTTTCACCCAATAAAAGAGGACTGTTTTTTAAAATATCTTTATTATCAGATAAAGGAAAAATTTTCATAGGTCTTCCTTGATCATCCAAATCCTGAACTACAAAATATTTACCAACTAAAGAAGGATCTAATATAAACAAAGCCCAAATTAATGCAAAAACTCTATCATCTAAATCTTTATCTGATCTTTTTGTATATGTATAATTTGGAAGTCTTATAAAATTGTTAATTTCCAATAAAGTTTCTATATCATTAAGCTTTACAGCCTTTAAAGTATCCATCCAATATCTAAAATTTGTTATGCCTTTATATCTTGTATTGGTGTGGTTATGAATACCAAATCTATTTGCATTGTTATAATGCTTGCTAAAACCTTCAAAATAATAAGAAACAACATTTTCATAATTGTGTGTTTGACAAAGTACATCCAATATTTGTTGTCCGTTATTATTATTTTCAACTAATATAGGAGGTCTTCCCCAATCTTGCAAAACGCCCATTAATCTAGTACCAAAACTAAACGGGTTTATTTGATTAGAAGAAAAAATTGCAACTTGTTCTATTTTTTGTAAATCGGAAACATCCAATATCTGAGCAACTGTATTTGATCTTCCTATTCCCTCTCCAACATCAACTCCTATTACGTAAAAACTTTCAGGGTTTGGTAATTTGAATATTTTATAAGAACCATCTTCTAAAACTAGAACAGGTTCTAAACATTCTTCTCTTAACTTGGCAAGATATTCTTCATCTATGATACTTTTACCCGGTTCGTGAAACACATTTCCATATTCTTGATCGAAAATTTCTTTAGAACCGATAAGAGCTATTTCTCTTTTTTTCCAATCTTCGTCACGACCGGGTACATCCCACCAGTTAACAACTTCTAAATTCCAAATACTATTTTCTTTTTTAGAATCTTCCACTAATTCATAAAATTTATTGTCGATTCCGTTTGGTGTACTGATAACAATTATTTGAGATTTCTTCATTGAAGAAATAATAGGAATAGCAGATTTCCACAATTCTTTCATTAAATCATTGGGACAGTGAGCCATTTCATCAATTATAAGAAGATTGCTAGTAGTTCCACGGGGACCCGAACTTGATGTAGTACTAATAGTGATTGCCGAATCGTTACCTAAATTAAAACCATCTTTTCTCCAAGATTTTATATTAGGTTTTAAATATATAGGAAGTTGTTCATATGCCATTTTAATTCTAGAAAAAATTTCCTTTGCGGTTGATTCTTTATTGGCAACTATAGTAACTCTTTTATCTGATTGAAAGCAAACTAACCACAGTGCAAAAATTGTAATTGTAGTGGTTTTTCCTGATTGTCTAGAACTAAGAATTACATTAAATCTATTAGATTTAAAAGCTTTCAAAAGTCTTTTTTGGTATTTATATAATTCTATTTTTTGTTTACCGTCTTCTGTTATTATATAAAAATGGTTTTCCGCAAAGTGAAGAACGCTTTTTGCACAGATTTTAAGTTCTGCCAACATTTCTTCCGTCCATTTAAATGTCGCATCTTTTCTTAAAATGTTTTCATTTCCTTGATAGAATTTTCCATCTACCAATATATCATCCAATTCTAAATCATCTAAAGAATTTTTTTCTGTTTTCTTTTTAGGCATTAAAAATACTTATTAAAATAATAATAATTGCCACTTACCTGTTTAATTGTCTATTAAGTTCCGATATTATAAAAGATACAAAATTAGATTTTAATAATTTTATTTCAGTTCCTATTTCAGGCATTTTTATTGGATTTTGTATTTGATTATAAGCACAAATCAACCACCACAAATCCATAGTATTATAGTATTTATAAGATATTAAATGCCAAGTATCATTAAAAGTAGTATAATATATATCTTCTGCTTCTGAATTTTCTGAAGGAAATATGTTTATAGATTTTAATAAATTATAAAATTTAAAATCGTTTTCGTCTGTATAGATATTAAAAAAATTTTCATACCTATACATTGAAATGTTTGGAAGATCAATAAATGCGTTTTGTTTCATATTTGTTTATAATAAAATCCATTAAAGTTCTAATAATTTTCTTAATAAGAGGTTTATCAGAAATCCAATTTGCAAATCTTTCTCCAAATTTTGTGTAAAGTTTTTGCAACCATTTTGGACCCCCTTCCCCATATAACCAATTTCTAAATAAAACCCATTTGATATTATCAACACCATAAACTTCTCTAGCAACCCAACAAAGAGTATTTAAAGGAGTTTCTGCTATTTGTCTTTGAGTTAAAAATGTAGGTTTTATAATTTGTAATTTGTTATTTGAAAAAGATCCTTCCATTATATTAACACTTTCAGATATCAATTCTTCTAATAAAATTGTAACTTTATATGCTTCTGGTATTAAAACAGGTGCCGATTCTCCTATATCTACTGTTCGTGTGGCACCTATAGAATCTACTCTATATGATTTTACATATGCTGCTGGCATAAATACACCACCAAATCCTATACTTTCTACTGAATATATTTTAGGAGGAATATATGTTAAATATGTCGTTCTTACTTTCAAATTTTGTAAAGCAAATAAAGTTATAAACCAAAAATTATCAATTGTTTTTTGCAAATCTACTGTGTTATATAAAGGAAATGATATTTCTATAGTTTTTTTAGCTGTAGATGAATAAGCACTTGTTTTTTCAAATCCATAACCAGGTACAATCAATTCAGCAAAATCATTAACTTTTTGTAAAAAATTTCCAATAACTGGAATTGATTTAAAATCAACTTCAGTCCAAGTATTTTTAACATCTCCTCTTATGCTGTTGCCGGGTTTTATTAAATAAGGAAGATTATAATTAAAACCAGTTGGAACTCCTTTATATAAAATTCCATAAGGATCGTTATTACCCGATTGTAATGCCGCAACATTTACAAAAAGATTTATTAAATTTTGTAACCATCTTCCATAAGGCATTGTAAACTCAGTTAAAACAATACTAGGAACTTCTGGAATTCCTTGTTTTGTTATGTTATTTTTCCATTGGAAATCGTTTACAACGTCCAATAATTGCGAATTTCCGTTTGGAGAAACTACAGGAAATTCAAAACTAATAGAATTTCCAACACCGAAAGCAACGGTTTCCTTTGTTACGTTAAAAAATCTTGGCATAATTAATTTGAATATATATTTGAATAGTTTCTAGAGTTGTGTTCTCTTCTATATTTTTTAATTTCATCTCGATTTCCGGATATTTCCCCTTGTCCAGAACCAGAATTAATATTTACTGATCCGCCTCTTTGTGTTGCCATTATAGATTCCATTAAAGCTTCTTTAAATCCTATAAAAGACTGTTCAGATATTTCCATAGAGCTTGGAAGAGGAGGAGGAACGGTATCAGACACTTTAATAGGCGGAGTTGATTCTGGACTTGGTAAAGTAGGCATTTTTCTATTGGGTCCAAGAACTATTGGCAAAGCTTTATTTTCTGGTTGTGTCATATATTGAGAAGAATCATATTCTTCAAGTTCTTGTAAAAATTGTTGATCTGTAGAAGTAACATCATTTGAAAATTCTGTATATGGTTTATCCTCAGAAAGATCAAATAAATTCAATTTTCTCATCGCTCTACTTTTTATAATATCTGCAAAATTTCTACCCATTTTATCTTTTTGTGCCGTTGTATCTGGTCTAGCTGTAGCTGTAGCCGTAGCTGTAGAAGGTGTTGAAGCTGTTGATTCTTCACTTTCTTCCGAAGCAGCATCATTAGGACCTTTATCAAAATAATCTATCAACAAACTTAAAGGAATTTGGATTATTGCCATTTGGGGTCCGAGTAAATATAATAAGTTTGTAGATGCTGAAAGTAATCTAAGAGCAAATCCTTTATAATCTCCTTCTTCCCATCTTTTCCAAGCCATACCCAATTCATACAACCCCCCTATTAAAGGTATTCTTTTAAAAATTTTTCCTAAAACACCTGTGGCCATTGTCCCAAATGCAAATTTTTTAACAGAAGCTCCAACCGCTCCACTAAAAGCACCCAATCCCTGTATAGCTCTTGTAACCATCCCTGTACTTTTTGCGGCGGTATTTGCTGCGTTTACAGCAGCCGTACCAGCCTTTGTTGCATTTGCAGCAGCAGCCCCCGCTGCTTTAGTACCAAATCCTAATTTACTAGCAACCCAATTCCTAGCTGGTGCTGCGTAACCAGAAATTCTTTTTCCTGTTTGTAACAACTCTTTTCTTCCTCTAGCTGTTGCCAGTCTTTTCAAAACACCACCACCAGCAAATAACCCAGCACCTGCCAATGCTATATTTTTAAACGTATCTAATTCCAATCTTCCGTTTTTTTGTATACCAAGTGCATTTGAAATAACATTTACAGCACCCGTTGCATATTCCGTTCCTGTTAATTGATCAATCAATCCAGCCAAAGGCTTTCCCAAAAAACCTAATGCTAATACTATACCACTAATTTTTAAAAGAAGACCGCCTATTGTTGTAAGAATGGGTCCGAGTAAGGTGGCTAATCCAGTCATAAGACTTCCACCTAACGCCAAAAGAATACCACCCATTCCTGTATCTCCGCTTTTTTTATCTATAGATTCTAATTTTTTATTGGAATCTTCTAAAGTACTATACATACCTTTTATTAATCTAAGTTCTTCAAACCAAGTTAAATTTAAATTTGACATTATTTCAGAAACGGATTTTTCGTCTAATGTAAATTTTAAATTATTAGGATCTCCTGTATATAATTCCTTACTAAATTTATCAGTATCTCTTTTTTTTCTTTCAGCCAATTTAAAAAGTTCTTCTATTTTTTCTAAAGGAAGATTGCTTTTTTCTGAAATTTCTTTTATTTTTGATTCATCAAATGTTATCTTTTCTTTTTGAAAAGCAATAAATTGTTCCATTTTATCACCCAAATTTTTAGAAAATAAATTGCTTTCTGATAATTTAGAAATAAAATTATCAGAAATTTGTGATAATTTTTCCGCAAATATATAAGACATTGAAGAATTAAAATTTTCTGATTTATTCGATATTTTTCCACTTAAATCTTCTCCTGCATCTAATCTTTCTAATCTTTCTTTGCCTTTATACTCCCCTAAAGATTGTAATAAATTCTTTGTACCTTCATTAGAAACTTGTGAAAATATAGATTCTATTAATTTTTTTTTCTTCTCTTCTAATTCAGCAATAGGATTTATTGCCATTTTTATAGATTCTTCTGTAACTTCATCCAAAGAAGATTTTATTTTTTCAGAAACTTCTACAGATTTATTTAAAATCTTTTCTCTTAAATCATCATATTTTATAAAAGAATCTGGTTTTTTTTCAGGAACTGCTAAAATTTTATCTATAAGTTCTTTATAATTTATGTTATCCGATTCTATTCTCAATTTTCCAACAATAGAATTGAATATATTATAAAAACCTTCTCTTAGATTAGTAATTCTTAATTTACTATATGCTTCATTAGAAGAATATTCTTCGGGAACACCCAAAACCATCCTTAAAAAATCGGCAGATTTTACCGACCCTTCTAAGGCAATTCCACGCTCTTTTAAAAAACTGTCTAATTCTTCTAAAGACATATAGAATACTTAATCTATATGTTTATTTATATTCAATTACTTAAGAATAGTATACTATCAACTTCTATAGTTTTTGTGTAATTTTCACCGTTTTGTACGTGATTTATTGATATTATTTTATCAACTTCTGATTTCCATTCCACTGCCTTTTCTAGTGTGTTTTGAATTAAAGAAGCAGGTAGTTTTTCTATAAATTGTATTTTTTGTGGTATGTGTAAAGTGTTATAATTTATAGAATTTCCGTTAATTTTTATATCTTTTACGAATTTTGCGGTTTCTCCCAAAAATGCACTTGCTATTAAATCTTTAATTTCCTTTATTTGATCTTCTTCTTTTTTATCATTTCCGTAAATGTATAAATCAAAATTTCCTTCTTCTGAAAGCAATGGAATAGACATTTCAACTTCTATTTCTACTCCATTTTTAGAAAATAATATAGATTCGGATTTGGGATGTTTATAGGTTAAAAATTTTTCTATAACATCGGAAATTTTTACATTAGTTTCTATCTTTGGGTTTTCTTGAAAAACTATTTTTAAAGTATCAGATATCTGCTGACGAAGTGACAATGCAATAGAAATCTTATCTATAATAGTAAAAGATTCTATAACATTTTTTTCTTCTAAGCAATTTAAATAAACTATTTCATAAAAAAACTTAGAGAATGTAGACTTAGAAATTACAGAATCTATTGCAGATTCTATCAAAGATTTTTGTTGTTTTGCTGTTATTTCTTGAATTTTAACAGTTTTTTCCATAGAAGGAATCCAAACATCTGCTACAAAGGATTCTTTTGAAATGTTGTTTAAAAGATCTACTGCTTCTGTAAAATTTGTTATATTTGAATTTTGTTCTGACATGAAATTAATTACTCTACTACTCCCCAAATTCACTCATTAATGAAGCTAAATCTACAGAATTTTTATTTGAACTGGAATTTGAACGAGATTCGTTTTTAGCTTTTAATTCTTCTTCTACAAAAGAAGAATATACTTTTCTTTCAGATATAGTTAAATTATCAACATAAGATGGATTTATATTTTTAGATGCTAAGATATAATACT
>JBIPLL010000639.1:0-9168 GCA_044368425.1 Beijerinckiaceae bacterium | reverse complement strand
CGGGTTTGTAATGCACGAAACCGAGTATTTACTAGAGGGGGATGCCGAAGTATTAGACACTACGCAGGCGCATTTTCCTACCGATAGAGGAACTATTTTACTAGATACTTCCGTAACCATTGACCAACAAGAATTTAGCACGATTCAATTATTTATTAGTTACCTATACAATGAATAACAAAGGGGTAGCGGGAATGTATTTTATTTTATCTTTTGCGGGTTGCTTTATTGCTTGCATAGAATCCGAAATGATTTACGTGCGTGTTTTGGCAGGCGCTTACGCTTGCTTACTTACCTTCCAACTTTTAAGCCAATATGAAAACACTAACGATATTAACAACAACGATTCAATCTAAATGGCTAACCTTACTTAGTGTAATAGGAGCGTTTTTTATGCCTATTACAGGAATGGTTTTAGCGGTAGGATTCGCTATCTTTTTAGATACTATTACGGGTATTTGGAAAAGCCGTAAAAACGGAGTGCCTATACGCTCTAGAAGATTAAGCGCGGTAATATCCAAAATGTTTTTATATCAAGTTACCATTATTCTTTTTTTTCTTATTGATTGGTTTATACTCAACGGAATTCTAAAGGCTATTTTTAACCAAGATTTACTCTTAACTAAGGTTCTTTCGTTGGTACTTATTTCGATAGAAGTTGTAAGCATTAACGAAAATTACAAAGCTGTTCGAGGTATAGACCTTTGGTCAAGTTTGAAAACATTACTAACGCGAGCAAAAGAATTAAAAGACGATGCAGACGAAATTAGACACTAGCAAAATTATCCAAGTTCCTTTAGATAAAACGCAATACTTCCAAGAGGAAGCTACAAAGAAACAAATTTATTTGCACCATACCGCAGGCGGGGGAAACGCAAGGGCGGTTAGTAGGTTTTGGAATTCTAATGAAACACGGATAGCTACGGCTTTTATTATCGCCAACAACGGAGAAATAGTACAATGCTTTTCGAGTAAACATTGGGCGTGGCATTTAGGAATAGATGCGGAGGATTTCGCAAAGAACGGAGCGCCTTACCAAAACTTAAATAAAAGTTCGGTAGGGATAGAGGTTTGTAATTTTGGTCCGTTAAAATTTAGAAACGGGAAATTTTACAACTACGTTAATGGAGTAGTAGACCCGAAAAACGTTACTACCTTAGAA
This sequence comes from Beijerinckiaceae bacterium, assembly GCA_044368425.1. GTDB lineage: Bacteria > Pseudomonadota > Alphaproteobacteria > Rhizobiales > Beijerinckiaceae > JBIPLL01. Next base: position 8,006 of record JBIPLL010000639.1, on the reverse strand, counting down.
CAACCTTATAAAGGTTTTTTACATTGGGAAAAATACACGGATGCGCAAATAGAAAGCACCCGCCAATTACTCGTTTACCTTTGTGAAACTTACAAAATTCCAAAGGCTTACCGAAGCGAAATTTTCCAAATAGACAAAGAAGCATTTAAGGGTACTGCGGGAATCTTTACCCACAATTCGGTTCGTAAGGATAAATCCGATATTTATCCGTGTCCTAGAATGATTGAAATGCTCAAAAACTTATGATTAGAATAATAGCGATTTTAAGCGTTTTAACGCTATTTTCTTGTTCAAGTGAACGATTGGCTCAATACCACGTAAGAAAAGCGCTTAAACACGGCGCAAAATTGACACAAGACACCGACACGATTCGAATTGCAACCGTTGATTCGTTTCCCGTGATTAGTCACGATTCAATCGTTTGGGAAAAGTTTATCGCGTATCGCGATACCGTGATAAAATTTCAAAATGTTTATGTGCCGAAGACACGTTGGCAAACGCGAATCGAATACAAACAACGCGTGAAGACGCTTCGAATCAAAGGAAAAACCGAATGGAAGACCGCTAAGGCGCAACAAGTTGTTAAATATAAGTTCCGTTTGTGGTGGGTTATTGTGGCGTTTTGTGTTGGGTTTTTGGTTCGTTACATTTTATCGCCTACTTTTATCGGTAGGATTAAACTATTATTTAAGCTATGGACGTAATAAAACACGGACGAAATATCCACGAATTAAGGATAGACGGTAAAACGGCACACGTTGCAATGCTATCGGATATTCATTGGGACAATCCTAAATGCGAACGCGACTTACTTAAAAGACATTTAGAATTTTGCAAGTCGAATAATATTCCCGTAATAATTAACGGGGATTTCTTTTGCTTAATGCAGGGACGCGGAGATAATCGCCGCAATAAATCGGACATTAGAACCGAACATAACAACGGAAGGTACTTAGATTCAATCGTAGAAACTGCGGTAGAATGGTTTTCCCCTTACGCGGAAATCATTAAAGTAATAGGGTACGGCAACCACGAAACGGGAGTAATTAAATACCAAGAAACGGATATTTTACAAAGGTTTGTGGACCTACTAAACTATAAAAATGGTACTTCAGTTTATACAGGCGGTTATGGAGGTTGGGTAATTGTTAAACAAATGTTTTTCGGCAACAATAGAATGAGTACCAAAATAAAGTATTTTCACGGGAGCGGCGGTGGCGGCGTAGTTACTAAAGGAGCGTTAAACCTTACCCGCGCTTTGGAAATGTACGAAGATTTCGACGTGTTTTCAATGGGACACATACACGAAAATAGCGCACGTAATGACGTAAGGGAATGCCTTAACCATAACGCCAAATTAGGTTATTCGGTTAAACAAAAGTACATTCATTCGATGCTTACAGGAACGTATAAAGAGGAATACGGAGACGGTTCGCACGGATGGCATGTCGAACGTGGCGCACCCGTTAAGCCGTTAGGGGGTAGGATATTAAAAATAGAATGCAAAGAAGTTGAAAACTCACTAGTAAAGAACATAGATAGTTTCAAATTTCCGTTGTAATTTAGCACCATAGCGTTAAGGGGGGGTAGAAATACCCCTTTTTTTATGTCTTAAAAACGCTTGAAAATCAACGAGTTAGAAATTATTTTGTTAAAAATCGAAAAAAAATGTTAAAAATGTTTGGTAGATTGAAACTTACTATTTATATTTGCGTATAGTTATTCACTAAACAATTAAAAAAAACGCTATGAAAACACAAAAGAAAATTGTAAAATTTGGTAAGTACAAAGGACAACCAATAACCGAAGTACCTTATGCCTATGCACAATGGCAAAAAGCCAATGGTAATAAAAAATTCTATTGCGATTGGATGGATAATAATAAATTCAATAATCGAGTTCAATTCGATAATTGTTCTTCAAAAGATGGACACTTTATGGAATGTAAATTAACTAATGGTTCTTTTGTTTTTAAGTATTCATACAATAACAAGCAATTTTATTATTTAGTTGATTGCAACGGTGCATTTATGCGTGATTTACAAGTATTTGGATATAGTAGTGTTAAACAAGGAGCAATAGATACAACCGAAGAAAATTGGATAACATTAACACCATCGGGAAATAGATTAATGGGTAAAATGCTTGTTAGTCCATATTATGAACATTTTCCTTATGAAACATATAAAATAAAATAAATTAAAAACGGGGGGTGCGCATCCGTAACGCACAATTAAAAAAAACGCTATGAAAACTTTTAGAATTGAATTTCAAGACAACGACGGAAACGAGTTATTTATTAAGGTAATCGAAGAAACGCATTTATCTTATGCAATGATTTATGCTCGTAATTATTTGGGTACGACAACGTGGGGAGACGCAGTTAATTATTTAATAACCGAATTAAACTAAACACTATGGAAAAACAAGAAATGATTAACGAGATTTTAGCTTACGAACAGGAGTTAAGATTCATTTACGAAGAATGTAAAAACGCATTCGGACATTTAGACACCGACACCCAACGAGCAATCGAACGTTGGTTAGTTATGGAAGAGTTATTAACCCGCTTAAATTTGAACGATGAAAAATAAAATACTAGACGATGTTTTAGCCGCTTTGTTTGTGGCTTGTTTACCTTACCTTTTGTATAAACTTTTAATTTTAATGATATTATGAACTATTCAGTTGATTTAGAAAAAGATACCTGTTATTTTAGCTTTGAGCGTAACGGCTTAGATGTTTGGGGTTCGTGTTTATTTATCCTATCTCCCGACTTAGACGGATGGTTTCGAGTAGAAGTTGAAAACGTGGTTGCCTACATTGACGCAGGCGAAACCGAAATACCTTACAAACTAACGGACGATGAAACCTACAAGCTATGCGAGGAAATCGAAGAAGAAGCGAGTAACCAAATGCTTTGGGAAGAACGCTTAAGAGAAATAGAAGACGATAATATAAACGATAACATAGAGCAATGGAAAAGCAACAGATGGAATTAGGCGCGCAGGTTTATTGGTGGTGCCACGGAGGAGGCGCATTCGTTAAATCAGGGCATTTTAATTGGAAACACTTTTGTAAAGTAATAGAGGCAAAAAATGAAATTATACGAAATACTATATTGGGCGAGGATGTACTCAACGAGCAAGCCAACGAAAACACGGATAACGATAACCGCAACGAGCAGAAGCGAAGCCGTTAAAAAATTGGATATTTGGGAAAAACTAATAATAAACATAAAAGAGTTATGACACCTATAGAAAAAGCCTTACAAATTTTATCCGACTTCGGAAATATAGAAGACCTAGGAATAATAGGAAATTCTAACGGAACTTGGGAATGGAGTTCTAAACAATGGATGCGGCAAACAAAACAAGCCGCGTTAATTTCAGTAAACGAAAAGTTAAATACATTGCAAGAAATAAAGAATTTAAACCTAACGAAAACAATTTTAGATTTAATTGAGTATTGGGAAGAAGTTAAACAAGAAATCGAAAAACAATGATTGAACAAGCAGAATTTTTAATAGAAAAGCACAAATTAACAAGGCGCTCACGTAAACAATTTTTAGTGCACCAACGAGCGTTCTTAATGAATAGGCTACAAAAACACGGAGTAAGTTTAATACGTATTGCTAGAATGTTTAATATGAACCACGCTACCGTATTACACAACGTTAAAAACGCACAATACTTCGAAAACGTTGAAGACAAATTATACCTTGCGGATGTTGCCGAAATACGGGAGGAACTAGAAAACAATCCTGTAGTAAGAAACATCGAAGACCTAGTTTCCGAAATTTTAGAATGCACCACGGTAAGACGTTTAGAAAAAATTCAACGAAGAATTAAAAGAAATGAGTACAAGTTAACGGAAGAATAATTATATTTGTATTCGGGTTCGTCTCTCACATTATAGAACCTTAAACGAGTTATTAACCCTTGTAATGAAATCGAAGTGAGAGCCGATGGAGTTGCAGGGGTTTTTTATTGATTAAATTTTTAAGTTATGGAATTAATTGCAAAGGTTGAAAGGGAAAACGAAAGTATTCAATTTATTAGAATTTCTAACAAAGGAATGTTTGTTGAAATAGAGTATTCGAATTTACCCGCGTTAAGTTTTATTTTAACCAACGAAGAAGTAGAAGCGTTAAAAGATTATATTTTGCTTACTGATAAAAACGAAATATGAGCGGTTGGATTAAAATACACAGAAAGTTTTTAAGTTGGCAATGGTTTGAGAAAAGCGAAGCGGTACACTTGTTTTTATACTTGCTATTAAAAGCGAATCATAAAGATTCCCAATGGCAAGGAATGGATATTAAACGAGGGCAATTTGTTTCGTCTTTAGGTAAGATTTCAGCGGAAACGGGAATAAGTATTCAGACGATTAGAACGTTGTTAAATAAGTTTGAAAAGACGAACGAAATAATAGTAAAATCAACAAACAAAAATAGCCTTATAACTATCTGTAAATATGATTGTTACCAAGACGAAACCGAAGAAACTAACAAGCAACTAACAAACAAACAACAAACAACTAACAAACAACTAACAACAAACAAGAATGATAAGAAAGAAAAGAATGAAAAAGAACTTATTTTAGATAGATGGATAGAATACCGAAAACAAATTAAGAAGCCAATTAAAGAAGCTACGCAGGAAACTATTTTAGCTAAGATGGAAAACTTTACGGAAGAACAATGTAAGTTTGTTATTGATAATTCAATAGAAAACGGGTGGCAGGGTTTATTTTGGGACAAGCTGCCTAAAAAAGAAGAACTAAGCGAAGAGCAGTTAACGTACAATTACGTACAAAAAATGTTAAATTACAAAGACACTAAAGATTATTCAAATGCTGACTAAACAAGGCGACACCATACAATACCTGCTAGACTTAAAAGCGGGTAAGATAAAAGCAGGCTTAGGCATTGACTGCGTTTTAGATAACTTTTTAAGGTTCAAACGCAAGCAAGTAAATATAATTTTGGGACACGATAACGTAGGTAAAACTTATTGGATAAATTGGTATTTCCTCTGCCTCGCATTAAAACACGGACTTAAATTCTGCTTATGGTCGGGGGAAAATCAAAAGGGACAAGTTCTAAGGGACTTAATCCAACTTTACGCAGGCGAACCATTTAAGAACTTAACTAATAATCAAATACAAAGCTACCTTACCTACATTGAACAATTTTTTATCTTCGTGGATAATAGTAAACTTTACAAGCCGTTGGAACTTTTGGAAGTGTTTAAGCAAAGCGAATGCGATATAGCGTTAATAGACCCGTTTACAGGACTAGACCGCGAAATGAGTTACGAAGGAAACTATACGTTTATGAATAAGGCGCGGGAGTTTGTGAATAATACAGGCATAACGCTTTACATTAACACGCACCCAAACACGGAAAGCGGGCGAAGTGGACACCTTTACACGGAAGGCGAATGGAAAGGACACCTTAAACCCCCGTTAAAAGACCATATCGAAGGCGGTAAGGCTTTTTTAAATAGATGCGATGATATGTTAGTAATACATAGGCTAATAAAACACGAAGAAATGAAGTATAAAACAATGATTTCGATTGAAAAAGTAAAGGATACTGAAACGGGAGGAAAAATAACGGGAATCGGCGAACAACTTTTATGCGATTGGAATAAAGGACTTGGCTTTGAACTTTACGGTGTTAACCCTTTACGAGATATGAGAAACCCAAAGAAATCAAATTTACCTTTTTAAGATGGACGATTTAACGATATTAAAAGCGAAGGTATTAACCACGTACACGGCAACCAAGGTACAAAGCAGTTTAGACGAAATCAAAGCGAAAAACGGACACCGTACCGATTTAATCGAATCAATGGAAGCAACGTTATTAGACCTTAACGAAATACGGAAAATAATTGACGGCTTAGAAAAAGAGTTAAGGTTTGCGAATTCGTCCGCATTTAGGTTGGAACGGTTATGTTTAGAATTAAAAGCAGAAAACAAAGAACTAAAAAACGAAATTAAAGCGTTAACCGAGGAGTTGTAAAATGAACTTAAAACCTTAACCTTTGAGTTATGAAATGCAAAAACTGCAAAGCCGAATTTACCCCCGTTCGATTTAATCAAAAATTTTGTTTGGAATCGGATTGCGTCCGTGTTTGGATAGAATCCGAAAAGGAAAAACAATGGAAGAAAAAAAAGAAAGTACTAAAAGACGAACTGCAAACCCTTCCCGAATTGCTTAAATTGGCGCAAATAACGTTTAACAAGTACATTCGACTACGCGACAAGGATAAACCTTGCGTAAGTTGTGAAAAGCCGTTAGGAGCGAAATTTGACGCGGGACACTATTTCAGTATGGGTGGACATAAGGCGGTAACTTTTGACGAAGAAAACGTACACGGGCAATGCGTTACCTGCAACCAACACAAACACGGAAACCTATTACACTATCAAATCGGAATCCAAAAAAGAATAGGAGCGGATAGGCTAATAGAATTACACGCACGCGCTTACGAAACAAAGAAATGGACACGGGAGGAACTAAACGAGATTATCAAACGCTATAAATTTAAAATAAATGAGATTCGAAACGCTTAAAGACCTACAAAACGAAATGGAAGCTATTTCCGTTTTTTGCGATGAATACGATTTAAGTTGTAATAAGTTAGACGAAAACGATATAGATTTTGAGTTAATAAAAGACGGACGAATAATAGGTTACGCAGAAGTAAAAGGAAGAAATAAAACAATACAGGAAGCCTACCCGTTACCGATAGCCGTTAGAAAGCTAGTTAAACTAATGGACAAAAAGACGAACCCCGTAATTATTTGGAAATGTTACGATGGAATAATATATGGCAAACTTGAAAAACTAAAGGGAGAAATAAGAATAGGCGGTAGAAAACCCCGTGAAAATTCCTTTAATGATATTGAGTTAATGACATACTTTGAAAGGCAAAAAGAACTAATCGAAAAAAAAATATAAAAAAATTTATATCGAAGTATTGTTATTTAATTTGTTTTTGTTATATTTGTATCTAATTAAAATTTATACGCTATGAAACATTTATTTAAATCGTTGGCAGCATTCCAACAAGAAGTACCCGTAATTCACAAGGGTACGCAAGGCTTCGGGTATAGTTACGCAGATTTACCCGCTATCTTTGAAAAGATTAACCCGCTATTAGCCAAACACGGATTAGGCTTTACTCAGTTGTTGCAATCAAAAGACGGATTAAGCTATTTAGTAACGCTTGTTTTTCACATTGAAAGCGGAGAAAATATAGAAAGCCAAATAATACTACCGCAAGTTACGTTAAAAGGAATGAACGATTACCAATCATTCGGTAGCGGTGTTACTTACTTTAGGCGTTATGCTTTGAGTTCTGCGCTCGGTTTAGTTACGGACAAAGATACGGACGCAAGCGGTGAACAAGTAAAAGACGAACCAAAGAAACCTAGTATTGACGATAAACGATTAGGAAAGGCTTTAGAAGCTATTGCTCAGGGCAAGTACACTAAGGAAGATTTATACGCGCAATTTTCATTAACAACGGCGCAAGCTAAATTACTTGAAAACGTATGAAAGTCAGGGCTTCTCAAATTGGTAAGATAATGGCAACCCCCCGTAAAGCGGGGGAGGTGCTATCCGAAATGGCTAAAACCTACGTTCACGATTTAGTATTGGAAGAAAAATACGGAATCAAAAAGGAGTTTAGTTCGCGTTACACGGATAAAGGTAACGAGGTAGAGGAAATCGGAATAGCGTTAGTAAACGAGGTGTTAAACTATAAATTCATTTACAAAAATTACGATTATTTCGAAAACGATTGGATTAAGGGAACACCCGATGTAAACACGGACGAAGTGTTATTAGATGTTAAATGTTCTTGGGACGCTACTACGTTTCCGTTTTTTGAGACGGAAGTTCCTAATAAGGACTATTTTTATCAGCTCCAAGGGTATATGTGGCTAACGGGAAAACAAGAAAGCATTTTAGCTTATTGTTTAATCAATAC
>JBIPLL010000669.1:0-9187 GCA_044368425.1 Beijerinckiaceae bacterium | reverse complement strand
CCGTCTTTACCTTGGTGTCCGGGGAGGATCGGCCGTTGAAGTTTGCAGGGTTTGCCATCAGGCGCGGGCTTCCGGGGCTGGCCGCCTTCGTTGCGTTATCGACCGTCGCCGGAGAAGTCGCCGCCAAGGATGGCGACTTCCAGAAGGACTGCCCGCCGCCGTTCGATTTCGGCCCCTTGCTGATGGACGACGCGGCCGCCGATGCGCTGATCCCCATCGAGGTCCTGCGTTGCGAGACCTTCGTCCGCGCCCAGTGGACCGTGTTGTCCGACGGCGCAGATGCCCTTCAGGCCATGTCGGCCCGGATCGCCCAAGGGGGCGACCAGCTGGGGGTCATTGAGGCCAATCGGCGTCGGCTCACAACCCTGATCGCGGGCAAGCAGCGCCGGCGCGAGGAGCTTCTCGGGGAGCCGGCCGAGAGCCGCGAACCGCTGCTGGGTCAGTTGACCGAAGAAATCGCCGCCCACTCGCGCGAGGTCGATGCCCTGAACGAACAGATCCTGCGCGAGTTTCCCGCCTATGGTGAACTTTCGGCACCCTCGGCCGTCGACATCGGGCAACTTCGGTCCCTCATGCGGGACGACGAGGTCGTCGTACAGATCCTCGTCAATGACGACGCCGCTTATATCTGGGCCGTCAGTCGCGACAGGATCGAATGGCGTCGGGCCCCCGATTTCGGCACCGAGAAGATGAACGCTGCCGTTACGGCACTGCGTCGTGGCCTCGAGGTGGCGGATGTGGCCCGCGACAACACTCCTCGCGACAATGCTCCTCGCGACAATGCTCCTCGAGACTATGATCCGTTGCGGCAGGAACAAGATCAGATTGCCGCTACGAACCAGGCAGCGCCCGCGCCCAGCCCGGACGCCACCCCGTTCGACCGCCTGCAGGCCCACAAACTCTACTCTGACTTGTTCGGCCAGGTCGAAGGTACGCTCGCAGGCGGCAAGACACTGATCGTCGTCGCCAATGGTGCGCTCTCCGCGATTCCCCTGGGCATTCTGGTGACGGAGCGGCCGCCGGGCGACGATCGCAACCCGGACGACCTGCGCGCGACCCGGTGGCTGGGAGATCGCTACACCCTGGTCAGCCTGCCTTCCCTGTCGGCCTTGCGTTCGCTGCGGTGTTTCGAACGGGGGGGGGATCCGGCGAGACGTCCCCGGGGGTGTCCTGATCTGAGCCCGGCTGGAGCGGCCAGCCTGGCGGTGTCCGATGCGGAGCCCCTGTCGTTCTTCGGGGTCGGCAATCCCGTTCTGGGGGGCGTCGAGACCCTCGCCGATCGCGCGCCGGCACCGCCACCGCCGGTCGCCTCCGCCTTTAACGGCCGACTCGCCAATGTGGACCTGCTGCGCAGTCTTTCGCCCCTGCCAGGCACCGGCCGGGAACTGCAGGCGATTTCCCGCCAGTTCGAAAGCCAGGGCAAGGGGTCCGTCATCCTGACCGCAGACGAGGCTCGCGAACCCCGTATTCTCGCCCGTGTGGCCGACAGCGCCACGGGTTTGCAGACCAATCCCGATCTGGCGCGCGCGCGCTATGTGTCCTTCTCTACCCATGGGCTGCTTACGGGGCAGGGCGGCGAAAACGCAGAGCCCGGGCTTGTCCTGACGCCGCCGGCGACGGCGACCGAAGCCGATGACGGTTTGCTGGCCGCCTCGGAAGCCGCGCAGCTGACCCTGAGGGCAGAGTTCGTGGTGCTTTCCGCCTGTAACACCGCCGCCTCGGACGGGTCGGTGGGGGCGGAGGGCCTGGCCGGGCTGGGTCCTGCCTTCTTCTATGCCGGGGCGCGGTCGCTGCTGGTGTCGCACTGGGAGGTGTCCGATGACGCGACCGCAGAGCTCATGAGCCGGACGTTCGCGGAGCTGGACACGGCCGGCAGCGGCGGTGTCGACAACGGCCGGGCGGCGGCGTTTCAGCGGGCCATGCAGGCCGTGCGCAACAATCCGGCGCACCGGGAATGGGCTCACCCGAGTTTCTGGGCCGCTTTCAGCTTCATCGGCGACCCGGGCTGAGGGAAAGGCGGCGTCGCCCCCCCGAAGCCTGTCGCCCGTTTGGGAAACGGCCATGCCGGACCTTGTCGATCAACCGGTGCAGGATGCGATCGAGGCCCTTCGGTCCGTTTGCAACGGGCGCCACGCGCTCATCCTTGAGGATGACCCGCTGACCGCCGCGCGGGGTCGGGAAGGGCTGCTGGCCATAGGCTTTTCCGAGGTCGACGTCGTCACCCGGGGCGAGCGCGCCGTCCAGGCCGCAGGGCGGAAGCGGTATGACGTCATTCTACTGGACCGGATGAACCCCGGGCTGGACGGGCTTGAGGCGCTCGACCGGATTCGCGCCCTGCCGGACAGGCCCGACACCTCCACCCGCGCACCCATTCTCATGCTGACCGCGCTCGGCGGGGATCGCAGCCGCATCGAGGGTCTGCTGCACGGCGCGGACGACTATATGCCCAAGCCCCTCTCGATCGCGGAGCTTCAGGCGAGAGTCGCGGCCCAGATCCGTCGAACCACCTGGACCGCGCCACGGGGGGTGCCCGCGCCCCTGCTGAGCAACGGACCCCTGGTGATCGATACCCAGATTCCCGCCGTGACCCTGGACGGTCGCGATATTCGCCTGCCGCCTCGGTCCCTCGGGGTGCTGAGCGAACTCGTGCGTTTCGCGGGCCAGCCCGTCTCGAAGACCATGCTGTGGGACCGCGCCTGGAGCGATTGGGCCAGCCAGCCGGACGAGTGGCAGGACACCATTGACGTCGCGGTCCGCCGGGTTCGGCGCAGCCTCGAGGAGACGGAACTGGCCATCCTTCCGGCCCAGCTTCGCCCCATCGTCCTGACCGTCCCGCGCGTCGGCTATATGGCGCGCGATCTGACCTCGTTCGTGACCTGAAATGCTGCAGTTCGCGACAGCGCGCTGGATCGCCTTGCTGGGGCTGTTCGCCCTGACGGTGATGCTCGGCGCCGTGGCCGCGACCGACGTCTGGCTGAGGCAGCTCAGTGAGGATCGAACGCTCGCCGTCGCCCGCCGGGACGCGGCCATGTTCCGGTCCCTGTATCTTCGATTGCCTGAGCCGGAGCGGACCGATGCGCTGTTCCTGGCGGTGCCCGCCTTCGCCCTGCAGGCCCGGGCCGCGCGCGGAGACATCGGCGCAGGCCAGGCCGTCGATGCCGATCCGTGCGGGGCTGCCGATCGGGACCGGACGGTCGTGGCGGCGTGGTTCGAGCGGCCGGTCGTCAACAGCGCCGGCTTTACCGGGCCGCTGCCCGCCACGGGCATCATCGACTGGCCCCGGCTGCGGACAGCGCCGGCGGGAACCCCGGTCCGCTTCACCGTCGCCGCCGACATCGCCTGCAACCACCGCCAAACCGAGGCCATCGGGGTTGTGGAACGGATCGGCGATGTGCAGCTGGTGGTCGGCGGGCTGATGGATCGCGAAACCGCGGTTCGCAACCGGGTCTGGCTCGCCGGGGCTTTGGCAGCGTTGCTGGTCGGGGCCGCCGTGTGTCTTGCGGTCGTTCTGGTCACACGGCAGACGGCCCGGCGTATGCGCGAGTTGTCGGATGTGCTGGCCCGGGCCGGCGAGGGGGATTTCGCGGCCCGGGCCTCCGACAGCGGGGCCGCCGGCGAGTTCGCCATTCTGGGTACCCGCATCAATGCGGCGATTGAGCGGTTGGCGGCGCAGAATCGGGGGCTGCGCGAGATCGCCGCGCGCATCGCCCATGATTTCCAGGGACCGCTGACCCTGGCCCAGTTCAAGCTGGAGGACATGGTACGGGCCGCTGCAACGCCTGAGGCACAGGCCTCGGCGGAGGCGGCTTCGGCGGCCCTCGATGAGCTCTCGCGCGGCTTTCGGGCCTATCTGGAAGTCGGCGAGATTACAGGCGGCATGGTTCGCGCATTTGGTCCGGTCGACCTCTCGGCGGCCTTGATTGAACGCGCCATCTCGAATCTGATCTCCAACGCGGTGAAATTCTCGCCGGACGGCGGCCGAATTCTCGTCCGTCTCATGCCGGCCGGGGAGGGCGTTGTGCTGGAGATCGAGGATGAGGGCACCGGCTGGCCCGCTGATCTCGACGCCAGCCTCGGGCGCTTCGGGGTCCGGTCCGAACGGGCCGCAGGCGGAGGACATGGCGTGGGGCTGGCATCGGTTATCGCCATCATGGCGCATCATGGCGGTCAGTTCGAACGGCGTTCGGCACCCGCCGGCGGCGCGGTCGCGCGCCTCATCTGGCCATCGGTGATCGAGCCGTGATGTCCTGCATTCCAGCCATCATCCTTTGTCTGACGTCGACCGACATACCGACTGAAGCTCCGGCCGGTCCGACCGGGGACGCCGGTGCGGGTCTGGCGCTCGCCGCCGCTGTGGCGCACTGGGCGAACCGCAATCAGGATGCCGACGCCATGTCGGTCGCGGCCGAACTGGTCAGGGTCCATGAAGGCCAGGCCCTGGCGGGTTCCGAAGGCGGGGTCGAAATCGGGGCTGAAGCCCTGTTCGAACAGGCGGCTGCGCTGGCGGTCGAGGCGGACGGGGCGACACGGGTCCAGCAACGCCGCAGTGTCGATCCGAGAGGAATCGCCCGGGCCCTCGGCAATTCCGGACCGATCGGCAGATTGATCCTGATAGAGCCGCAACGTCCCTTGACCTTCTCCATGACTGCCCGAGGGAGCGAGCAGGCGCTTCTGCACGTCGGACCGACCGGGGGCGGCGATCTGGAGGTGTCCGTCGTGGATGACCGGGGCCAGTCCGTGTGCGCGGGCCGCGCGCCGGGCACCCCCCTGCTGTGCGGGTGGAGACCGGCTTTCACGACAGAGTACAGCGTCCGCATACGGGTATTGTCCGCCGCACCCGTCACCACCGTGATCACGAGCAACTGAGGGTAAGACCATGACCGACCTGTCGACCAAGGGCCGTCGGATACTGGCGCTGCTGCTGGCAGCGGCGGCGACCGTGTTCGTCCTTCCGTCATCGGCGGGAGCGCAGGTTTCCCCCGCATCCCCGTCCCAGCCGCGCCTGCATGTGCTGTTGATCGCGGCGACGGACTATGAGGATCCCGCCATCAGCGACATGCCCTCGGCGGCAGCGGACGCCTTCCTGCTGGCGCGGGTGATGATGGAGCGTGGGGCGAGGGCGTCCGATGTCAGGCTGCTGACCGATGGCGCACCGGCTGACACCATGTGGCCTGCCCATCAACGCGAGCAGAGCGAGAAAACGCGCGAGGATGCGCGCGGTCTCGCAACCCGCGGCGTGACGCCCCTCGGGGGGCCGACCCGGGCGAAAATCCTTGAGGAGCTGGACCGGCTGGTCAGCGTCGCCAATGCCGGCGAACAGGCCTTCATCGCCATAAGCGGCCACGGCGAACAGCAGAGAACGACGGACCTGGTTCAGGAACCCGACGGATTCGACGAGACCTTCATCCCCATCGACACCCGGCTTCGGCCCGATCAGACGCTTGATGGTGTCGTCGTGGACGACGAGATCGGGCAACGGGTGCAGGCGCTGCTGGCCAAGGGCGTCCAGGTCGTGTTTGTCGGAGATTTCTGCCATTCCGAGGGCAGCACGCGGGGGTCGGCCGGGCGCCGGTCAGCCGGCGGACGATCGGACATGCGGTTGTTGGGCAGCGGCGTCGGGACGACCGATATCGACGGCCGCGGTCGCTTTACGGGTATCTATGCGGCCCCGTCCCTGTCCCAGGCCCTCGCCCTGGCCGTGCCCTACTGGGCGGAAGATGCCAGTACCCAGCGGGTGCATGGTGCGCTCACCTTCTACCTCGCCGCGGCGCTTCAGGATCCCACACTCACCACGATGCGGGACGTGGTGCTCCGGGTCGAACGGGACATCAACCTGCATGCCCGCGTGGTCACCCGCCCGCGACTGCCCCCTCCGCAGTTTGAGGGGGACTTTACGGCACCCCTGCCCGGGTCCGGCACAGGCTTGGCGGCCAGCCTCTGGCAGGTGGCAAAGTCCACCTCTGAACTGACCCTCGATGGCCGGGTTGAGATCGCCGAACTGCCGCTGCCGGCGGGTGCGCTGAACGGCGTCGAAACGGGGGCCGTCTATGCCCTGTCCCAGACCTGGAGCGGCCAGGAGCGCGTCGTCCTGTACGGGCGCGCGGAGGACGTTTCGGCCACCCGCGCCGTGCTGCGACCCGTTGCGGCGGGGGCGTTGACGACCGACGCTTGGAAAGACCTCAGGCTTGAGGACGGCAAGCCCATGACCCGGCCGGAGATTTTCACGGCCCGACTGTTCGCGCCGGGGTCTCCCGAAACGGTCTGGATTGCTCGGCCGGCCTTGCCGGAGGGCACGCCGACGGCGGCGCAGACCGAGGCCCTGACCGACCTTGATGCCCTGTACCAGTTTCAGGCCCGGGGCATGGACACCGCACCGGCGGGCGGCGTGGCCTTACCACCCTATGTCCGCCTTGTGGAACCGGGCGTCGCCGGTGCCTCGCTCAGTCTGGCCTTCGAGGGCGATGCCCTGGTGCTTCAGGACGAGGTCGAAAGCGGCCGTCCACTGGCGCGCATGGATCTCGCCCGGGCGCTTGAGCGGATTCGTCCCGAAGGCGAGGCGGGGCGGCTTACGGGGCTGCGTGTCAGCCTGGCGGAAGGCCTGAACCTGGCCGCCCGCTTCCAGCGTCTGCGGTCCGCTGCCTCGCGCGTCAGCGATACGGCGTCGGAGGACGGTGCGTCCCCGTTCGACGGGCTGGGCCTGAGTCTCTACCGGCACCGGCCGACCGGCGACGAGGCCTGTGCCGCACCGTGGGGCGACGGCAGCCCTACGGCCTGGGTCAATGCCGAGGGCGTTCCCGCGGGCGCCGTTGAAATTGATCCCAGCGACCTCGGAAGTCCCGGGGGTGCCCAGGCCTGCGACGCCTTTGTGATCGAGGTCCGCAATGAAGGCTCGCCGCATGTCGCCCGAAGTGTCCTCGGGTCGCGGTTCAACGCCAACTGGGCGGGGCCGTGCGAGCGAACCAGCGGCGGCGGCGGTCTTTCCGCTGTTCAGCCCGATCAGGCCTATGCCTGCGCCCAGCCGGTTTCGGTCGGTGTCGTGGTCCTGTCCAGCGACAGCGCCATCCTCGCCCTGTCGCCGGCCGGGGCGACGGCTGCCGAGCGCGAGGCCGGGGCCATCCGACTGAACCGTGGCGGTCGGGCGCGCTATCTGTATCTGGTGGCGCGGGCCGATCCGGACTTCCTGCTCAGGACCGACTTCATGGTGCTGGCGGCGCGCTCCCTCTATCGACAGGAGGCCCTGCCGGTGCAGTTCAGCCAGCTGTGCCAACAACGGCTCCAGGACGCCTTTGTGGGGCCCATGGGACCCGGCGAGGCGCGGCCCGCGGACCCCTGTCTGGCCATCCAGGGCCGGTTCCGCGCCGCCCGGGCCGCGAACACGGCCAGCGCGCCGGCCACGGTCGATGGCCTGTTCGCCCTGATCTCAGGCGAGGTGACCCGTAGCGATGCGCCGGCTGACCATGCAGGTCACGCCGAGGCCGGAGGGCGAGTGACATGGTGACGGGCGGTGGGGTGCTGTCCGCCTAACGGCAACCTGTCTGCACGGGCGGCAGGTAGGGCAGGGGGCGCAGAGCCTATACGGCGAGCGTCTTCCACTCAGCCAGGGCGGCTGAGCGTTGGGCCGTATATGTCTCTCTGCCGATGAGGTTGCGGTCCTGATTGAAGTGGTTGTGGAAGGTGGCGTGGACGGAGCTGAACTTCTGCAGCGTCTTCATTTGCCGGAACCTGAGCATGGCCCGTTCTTGTCGCCGGAACGGCAGGTGTGAGTTCTCAGCCCGGTTGTTGGCCCACCTGCCAACCTCCTGGCTCTCGGCATTGCCGAGCTCTTTCATGGCGGGACTGAACACCTAGGGTCTGGCCGCTGCCGACCATGCGGTAGAAACGAAGGTTCGGTGCGTGTGGCTGAGCCGTTGGTAGTCTGACCGTCCGCGCGGTTCCAGTGTGTAGCGGTCCCGCGTGTCAGACACGACGGCATGAGAAGCGAACCAGGCCAGACGGGTCGCCGCTGCAGGTCGGCCCGCTGCAGAGGCAAGCACGGTCGCCCGGTCCTCCAGAAACTGGACGTCATCAAGGATGGTCGGCTCGTTGCAGGCCGCGATCTCGTGGAAGCCACGACATCCCCACGCGTAGGTCGGTCCCCCGGCAGGGTCCCGCTCAAAACAGACGACGATCGGTAATCCGGGCATGGCGGAAGCATAGGCAAGGCTCGCCTCCGCCAAACGACCTGTCCGATGCAGCGCATTCCCCAGGCCCCGGTTGAGCCTGTAGGCCATGGAGAGCTTATTGTCGGCGGTCAACGCGCCCTCGGTCTCGGCCTCGGCCAGCATTTCCAAGCCCTCGAGAAATGCAGACTGCGCCTCGGGCCATTGCTTAAGCCTCGCCTGGGCCTCGCCAAGTTCACTGAGGATATCAATCGAGTATATTGGGGCGACGTAAAGGGCGGCGATTTCCCTAGCTTCCTCGTAGAGCGCGACCGCCTCATCACTAGCCCCTTGAGTCGTTTTTGCAGACGCCAGGAAGCTCAACGAATACGTGAGGTTCAAGTCGTCAGGCTCCATTATCCGACGTGCGATTCCCAGAGCTTCCTCGTAGAGGGCGACCCTGAGATCGTTGCTCGCCCGGCAGCCCTCTGGCGTCCCATCGATACGCTGCATGCCACTCTGATCCAGACCGGCCGAAAGAGCTTCGCCTTCCAGGACCCGAATCAACAGCGGGTGATCCGCCCCAAGAATGTCTCGGTAAGTCTTGATCGTCGCCAGAGATCCCAGACCGGATCGCCGAAGGGCCCCGCTAAACCGCCGGATCACATAGAAGAGATTTCGGTCGTCCGGATCGAGGTGAAGCAGGGTAGCGAAGGCCTCGCGCAAAACAGGAAGATCGTCAAAGTCGTCGTCAGCCCATTCCGTAAGCTCACTCAGCTTGACCAGTGCCATCGCTGAAGCGCGGGTTCCTGGAGGGTACCGCCCGTAAAACGCCCTTGCATCCTCCCAACGGCCAGCCTTGGCGAGTGCTTCAGCCAGTGGATCAACGGGTTCCATCCAATCGCCGATGTCTGGCGGTGGCCGGGTCATGGCTTCAGCAAAGGCAGCATCGAGAGCGGCCGCCTCAGCGGCCTGTCTCGCCGCGAAATCTGGATCCGGATTGTCGCGCATCCATTGCGCCTGAGCTTCGAAAAAGTCCGCGTCGGTCG
>JBIPLL010000710.1:0-9262 GCA_044368425.1 Beijerinckiaceae bacterium | reverse complement strand
TATTTAATTTTAAAAATGTCATGTAACGTAGAGTTTTACAATTGCAATACTACAAAATTATTTTGATTCTTGCAAATTTTTATCCAAAAAAGATTTATAAATAATCGAATACCCAGCTAAATCTTTCAAAGTATCTGCTATGCTTTCATTCTTTGCTTCTTTACCTTGCAAATTGCGCAGCCTTGCAACTTTAATAGCTATCATTACCATAAAGACCTTTTCCACGTCTATTTTGGCATAATCCGCAGCAAATTCAAATACTTCAAACTCTTTTCCGTAATCGTGAGATTTGGATAGTAAAGTTTCTTCAAGTTCTTTTAGTGCTTTCATTGTGTTAGGTATTCAAGTTCTTTAATCCGATTCTCGATAGTGTTTCTTAATCCGCTACTAAATTGAAACTTTGGCAGCATTTGGCGCAGTCGGTTACAATCTGTAACTTCCGATAGCTTAACTCCTTTTAAGTCCGCAAAATCAAATTCAAAGTCCGATTTCAGATTCTCGATTTGATTGCCAGTTTCATCGTAGGCAATTAGTTTGTTGGATACCCTTTTTACTTTATACATTTTTTCAATTTTTTTCTGTCATTAGACCTCATTTGGTATTCAAAGTAATAGCCTGAAGTTCCGTATCTTGTCTTGAATTTAATTAATTTTCGGTTGCAATAAAATTTGTGTTTCAATTCCAGTTCATCTATTCGAGTTGGTAGCTTGACCGTTCCAAATTCTTTCACTCCCTTTAAAGTTGTTAGAACTTCGCCCGAAAGTAAGGCATTAAAAATCGCTTGTTTTTGTGTCATTTTAATTGATTTTATGTGTTAAAAATATTTCAATTCCTAATTTTTCGGATGCTAAAAAAAGTATCTGCCAGTCCATTTTCTTCTTTTGCTCAAATTCAACAATTCGCCAGCGATTAACTCCAAACATCTCCGCTAAATCCGTTTGACTTAATTTAGCTTCTGTTCTGCATTGTCGGCAATCATCGACAATTTGGCTGTATAGGTCTGTAAAATGTTGGTAATTAACAACACATTCTAATTCATTTTCGTTGATATACATAGAGTTAAGTGTTTAGTTGCGTGTATAAAGTAGTTATAAGAAATGCTGGCTGCCAACGCTCTTTCCCGTTGAACAAGAATCATCATCCTGTGGTTCTTCCATCCAAACTAATGCAGCACTCGTTTGGAGTTCACTTACATCGAGCCAGCACATTCTTATAACAATGGGTTTGTGCAATTTTTCCATTGCTTCTATAAAGTTACCTATACATATCGCTTCATCTGTTGTCATATCAAAATTCGTTTAAAAACTGCACAAACCCACAGCCGTTATCTGAATGACTTTTCATACCTTATCGGAAATAATTTAGGTTAATGAATGATATAACATACACGCAAAACGTTAATTAATACTCGCCACTATCTGATTAACTTTTTACGCTCTCTTTTCCTTGTCGCTAAATTACGATTATACAATGTAATTTCTTTATGCAATTTTTCAAGTTCTATATCTTTAATCCATTCATATTTGGCAAAATTAACTCTCTTAATAACTCCATTGTTTTGCAGTACTATCTGAATGTTTCTTGATATTCCTAATCCTTTGCACAAATGATTCATCAATGGTCTTTCACCTTTTTTGCAAGCCTTTTTAACCTCATTCAGAAAAAAAATATAGTTCCAGTCTCTTTGCCTTGGTGTCATGCTTTAAAATGCGTTTTTAACGTATATCTATTTTTTAGTTCAGCCATTACTTCCCTGAATACACCCCTTTCGTAGTCATAAGTCATAAGATTATTAAGCTGCGCAAGCCCATTTATTACAGTTGTATGGTCTCTATTACCAACTAACTTACCAACTTGTTTCAGACTTAGTTTAGAGTACTTATACATCACTTTCATGAAGATGTAACGTGGCAATAGTTTTTCTCTTTGGCGGTCTTTAGTTGTAAACACATCCGCTTCAACTCCGCAATGTTTAGCGATTATATTTTTAAGAGTATCAATATCAATTTCTTTTGCCTTGCCTAAGTAATCACAGATTTTTAGATGTATGTTTGTCATTGTTTGCATATCCACGCTGTTTTATCGTTAATAATTACTTCTCCATCCCAGTTCACCCAGTTAATGTCCTTTAGCTTTTGATACCTTTTTTTACTCACAAATTGCATATAAAAAAACTCGTCATCATCCATTACTTTAGCGTTCCTTAGCAACTCATCCGCAAACCCGATTAAAGGATATTTTTCTTCGCAAGTCGCTAAAATCTTGTCCCAAATTTCCTCATCTTTTGGGACTTCATGAATAAAAAATCTTTCTTCTAAAGGGAAAGGGTATTCGCTCCAGTCATCCTGTCCAAATTCTTCAGGTTTAGTTAAGTAGTTAATCAGATAGCCATAATCAACTTTCAAAGCCATCATTTGAACTTGTAATTGAAGATAGTACTTTTTAGCTAATTTATCGCATTGTTCAAAGTAATTGAATATTGAGTATTGACACTTAGAATCCGCAATCCATTTGCCCTCTAAAATAGCATCAGGAGTAGCCCCTAACTTGTCATTGACTTTATAGAATTTTTGGTTTGGTTCGCCTCCGTGAATCGAAGTCAATATCTCTATTGCCGTCACTTCGTTAACTATACCATGTAACATTGGTTTGGTGCTAACTTCTTTTTTTAATCCGTTTAAGTTTTCAGCTATCTCAAAGATATAATTGAGTGCGGTTTTGCCCGTTCCCGCTGCCAGTAAATCTCCTATTCTACTTGCAGTAAACATTCCATTCCTATTTTCCATTTAGTTCTATTTTACGTTTAGTGAATAATGCTTTTGATTTGTTTTGCTCAACTGGAAGTAAAGAATCGTATAATATGCCTAATTCGTCAAGGTTATTACATTTAGATAGCTTCTTTTGAATTTCGATTAATATAGGGTCATTTGCTGGCATAGATGCTTTATTGCCGTCATCGTCATCCGCTCCAACATTTAAGAATGATTGCATTCCATAACGTCTTGCATAAGTGATTCCGCTACCTTGCGATTGCGCATCATTTACCTTTGAATAGATTATTTCAGTTTCGCAAGAAAGCCATTCGCCACTCTCATGAATCAAAATGGTTTCTACATAGTTTTTGCCGTCAATAGAAATAGTAGGCTGCAACAATGTTATTTGATTAGCTAATAATGCTGGCATACACGCCTCTCGAATAGCGTTTAAGTCTGCATATTTACTTTTAAAGAATGGATTTGCAGCACCTTTAGATGCCGTTCCCATTTCAGATTGAGCCTTTAATAAGGCGGTTGAAATTTTGGTGATTGTTTGACTTGTTTTCATTTGGTTTATTTGATTAATGCTGCTACTAAAATAACAGCGGTGAATAATAAAAAGTAAATAGCTAATTGAGCAATCCAACCCAACGAGCAAAAGTAGTTACAGAATCTCATTTGTTAGCGTGGTATTTCATGTCATCAATATCCAGCTCATCCATTTCTTGCATCTCTTCAATCTCTGCTTTGAACTTTTCGGCTAAATGATTTTCAATAAGATAAATTCGCTGTAAATCCGTAACTGGTATTAACTCGTCATCAATTCCTGATTCAAGTAATAATTCTGTTACTGATACTCCATTTGGATATACCTTAAATGTAGCCATAAAGTTGTACCCCTCAAAGGTAAATTCGTAGTCTGTTTTTTTCATTGTTTATTGGTTTAGTATTCAAAAATACATTCTTTTTTGATAATTAAAAATAAATATCAAACTTTTTTTTCAGTCAATACTTCATGCTCCTGAATGTCGATGTAGTGCATGATTATATTAAGGTTGGTCGCTTGTGTTAATTGTTGGTCATTGTTATCTAACCAGCGTTGCAGAGTACCCTCACTGCACTCATTAGCGACCATTAATTTGAGTTTTACGCTGCGGTTTTTTCTGATTAAAGAAATTGTCTTTGCGCTCAATTCGAGCATTTTTTCTGGAGTCTTTTTTTTCATTGTTTAATTTTGAGATGATTTGATACGTTAATATACGATTGTGTTTAATTTAATTGGTGATGAAAATGCTCAACCTCATTGATAGGCTGTATTTCTAAGGTTTCTTTGCCGTACAAATAAGCCATTTCGGAAAAGGTATCAATAAGTTCTTTGCCTTTGAGATAGGCTGCTACAATTACTTTTGAGCCTTTTTTTGAAGTCCTTACTATTTTAGCAAGTCCTGTGATTTCTCTTTTTTTCATTTTGTGCGATTGTGAGAGTGAATATAATTTGCCCAAGTGTTAAATTCTAATTGTTGTGAATTTTCACACGTTTTCGTTCCCATTGGTTCAAGTTCTGATTTGTCGCATTCACGCAATTCAATTAGAATTAACTTAGTGAATAGTGCAAGTAAAGAGCCAAAAACAATGGTTAAAATGATTCCGAAAATAATGTATTGTGCTGTCATTTGTTTTGGTTTTAATGGTTAATTTCTAAATGGATTAAAATGCTTTTTAAAGTTCCTTCCAGCATTCCGATTATTTTAGCGTGGGATTCTTCATTTTCCCACATCTTTTGAGAAGTGCTTAAATTCGTTTTAATGTACTCCGTTAATTGCTTTCTTTCTTCGTTTGTCATTTGTTTTGTTTTTAGGTTTTAAAAAATGCAGTGTAGGATGCTGCGCCCCATAGTATTAATTTATGCAAAAAGGTTTTAATGCTTGTTCAAAAATTGGGTTAAGGTTAGTTTCTACTGATTTGGTTGTATCCAATTCAGTAACTTCTTTTAAAGTAAAATCTACACTTTGTTTTCCAAATTCCGCAAATGTTACAATGCAGGTTACTCTTGTTCCAACAATTTCTTTTACTTCTAACCACTGACCATTTAATCCTTTGTAGTTGCTTTTTGTGTTTACTTTCGCTTTCATTTGTTTTGTTTTTGAGGTTAATAATGACACAAAAGTATATTTAATTCTGATAATCAAAAATAAATACAGCAAAAAGTTATCCACATATCTAAAATAAAAAAGGTCGCATCTCTGCAACCCTTATAAAATAACGAAATTTATTTATTCCCCTAAGTACTCTTCATCTGTTTCGGTCTCGTATATCTCGACTAATTTAAGAGCATCATTCACATTAGACCACGTTTTTAGATAGGGTATTCCCATCCCTTTTATCTTAGTAATAGCATTAGGGTAAGTGTCCGACATTACAGTGATATTAATTCTTTCGCCTGAATCATCTTCAACAAAAAATATCCAACAAAAATTAACTGCCAAAGTCATAGTCTTTTGGTTTTTGCCAGTCAAAATAGAAAGTTGTTAATCCTTTTTCGTTTTCATTCAAATTGACTTCCATAATGTTGAATCCAGAGCGACCTTTGCTAAAGTTAGTTTGAACCCACTCACTTGCAGGAGAAAGCGCCAAGTAATTATGGTAATCGCAATTATCAATAGTCATGTTATCTATGAGTTGGAGGTGTGTATCGCCTTTTTCAAACGTGCAATAATACTTATCTAAGTTATGGTGTTTGATGTACTCTTTAATTTTATCTTTTTGCTTTGCGTCCAGTATCGGTTTAAATCCGAATTTAAGGTTCTTTGAATCTTTGCCATGTGATAGGATAAAAGCGTGTTTTCCTATGATGTAATGCCCTATAAATCGCTGATAAATGTTGTATTCGATATTTCCGTACTTAGCTTTCAGAATCTCTTTAGCTGAATAATTTACGATATAATCAAAGTCATTCGAGTGGTTAGAATTAGTAATCGAATGAACTACTATTTTCAAGTTAAATGTTGACAATTTCGCAAATAATTCAACAAAAAAATTGACCCCCACTTTGAACGCCTTTTTATTGTCCATGTTTTGCGGGAGGTTATGACCTTTGCGGACTGTTTGCCCATCCCATCCGTCCATGAAGTCACCCAAATTAATTAAGTGAATTTCTTTATACTGTTTACTTTTTGTGAATTGTGCAATTTTGGTGCAAATTATACCTGCCCTTTCAGTTAAAACTTTTTCGTTCCACACCTCACCATATAATCCGTTCCCGTCTTCATTAGTTTCCATACCAACGTGAACATCCGTTATAATTACTCTCAACACATTGTCAGACTTTACAACCGGTACTTTAGTGTAAACCTTATTTATTTTGCTAAAGTCTAATTCCTTTAGGCATTCTTTGATTTCTTCAATAGTTAGTTCCCGATTCTTTTCAGGCTCTGCAATTACCCACTGTTGTTGACTGTTTATGTTAGTGGATATTCTTTTTATTGCGAAATTGTCAGGAATATCAATACTCGGAGTGACTAATTTTTGAACTTCGCCAACTATTTCACTGCCTTTGAGCGTTTGTTTGACTGTGACCATTTCAGATTGGATAGCACATCTTAATGAGTTGTAAGTTCCCACCCCAAATGCTGCTAATCTTCGAGCATAAGCACGTTGACTTTCACCCTGTATTTGAGGGTTTTCCTGAATCAGTTGTTTTAAAGTCATTTGAATCTTATTTTTTGGCTGAATCTTATACCAATTTCAGGTTGTAAATTGTTATTTATACCGCCATTTAAGCCTACTAAATGCTTATCTGATATAATTGCATCAAAAGCTACTCCGCCTCTGTAATTTGCCAGCGTTTGCCCTTTTAAAGCCACCCCTCCATAAAGCCCAGCATAAACTTTAACTAATGATTGTTTCTTTTCGATTGTATTAGTCCGTTCAACTATCTTTATAATATCGGGTTTCAAGTTTTTAAACTCAACCGATACATCTATTATTTCATTTGCCGTTACCGTTGCTGTCATTCTTGCTCTAAATGAATCAGGATGAAAACTAAAGGTTTCAAAATAATTAGTGTCAAGGCAATTGACATTATTTGTCAAGACATTATTTGTCGTATCGGTAAAAGGTTTAGTTTTTACTTTCGTTGGTTTGCCTTTTATTAAGGTTATAGTAATCGTATCTTTCACTACTATCGAATCTCTATACTCAACCTTTGAATAAACAACAGAATCGCATATTTTAAGTTCATTTGTTATATAAGCACCCAGCAACAAGCCAAGTAATAAAGTAATGCCTAATAAGGCTAAAAGGTCGTAATTTAATCTACGCATTTGCTTTGTGTTTGGTTTCTAAATTTGAGCCTTTATAATTTATGTAAATAGTTTTGCCAAAGGTATTCTTTTTTGCTATTAAAATCTCATTATTCAAATTCGTTTCATCGTACCCTATATGTAGCCAACGTGGATTATTGTCATCGCCAAACTCCCAAATCAATTTCGACCATTTTAATCCTGAATTTAAAAGCCATAAAAATACTTGACCAGATATATTTACTTTGTCTTTTATAAATGTTTCATCAAATGCTTGCCCTCTTAAATGTTCGCTCTTTGATGCACCCCCTACCTTATCATTTGTTCGTTTGCATCGGTAAGCTACTGTCGGGCTGAATGAGCCAAATTTTGCTCTTATTGGTTCGGCTAAGTTTTCTGCTAACTTCTTTAAATTGTTAACTACTTCTAAAGGCGGGTTGTATTGTTCGGCAAATCCATTTTTCATTGCCGTTTCGGATGCTGTAAATTCCGATAAAGAAAAATTTGTACTTAATTTCATTTTCTTATATTTGTCCTTTCATTTGGTTTTTGGTTAGGATTGGGATTCCACATCGGAGTCCCTTTTCTTTTTCCCAAAACTCAAAACAGCGTAAACCTTTGGAAAGCATATTTGCTTTTCCTTTGGCATATTTTCGCCAAATAACTTTGTTTCCATTCTTGTTATTCGCTTTTCAAATTCGTATTGTCTACTTGAAATTTCCTCAACTCGATTATAAGTCTTTACTAAAAAAAAGCTAATAATTGCCAACAAAATTGAAGTTGGTATATTTACTTCATGACTGGTTTTCATTCGTGTCGTTTTTTTCTTTTCGCAATAAAAATGAATTGTACGCTCCATAGCCATACAATGTCGAACTTAATAAAACAATAGAACCAGTGTCAAATCCATTTACACACGCCACACAACAAAGTCTTAATGTAGCATAAATTACGATTATCAATGTCGCACTGGTAAATGAAACAAAGCGTTCAATTTTCTTTGAACTTAAATAACTTTTTTCTGTTGAAAAAGTCGCATATAAATCACTCCACAATCTCATCTTCTATCGGTTGGTTTTTAATTAACTCATCATAAAATGCTTTTCGCTCTTCTTCACTCTCAAAAAAATAGAACTTTTCACCATCGAAATGATTTCCAAACTTTGTATTTGGAATTTCCTTTGGCTCTTTTGCCCCATTGATTTCTATGGCTTTTACTCCTATCATATTTCTTTTACTTCTATAAATGTTCCTTGCTGATATATAGTTGAAAGATTGCCAGTTGAACCACTTGCAAAAGTAAAATTTAAAGTACCCCCATTAATATCTGTTGTTACTTCGCCTTTTATATCAATAAAGGAATCAACGCCACCTAAACCTGCTAAATTGGCAATGATTAACCCCCCTGTTGATATAACAGCACTTGCAAATGCAGTACTGCTTGTTGTCCTTCCCATGTTGCCCACTTTTGCGGTTGCGCCAGACGGTATAGTTATTCCAACTCTTGTTCCACCACTAACGCCAAGCAGCATAAACTGTCCAAAAATAAAATATCTCTTGTTTGGCAACAATGTCATAGATAAGCCTGTTATATTAACAGGTGAGCCTATTCCACTTGTTGTTGTTTGGTTTCCCGTTGTTATATATAAAAAAGTATTTGCTTGGTAAATAGTATCAAAATAAGTCTTTAAAAAAGCCTTTACATTAGTCCAAGTTATTTTCTTTAGTACACTACTTTCAACTGTTGCAACTAAATCGGTGTCATTTGGAGTAGCAGCAGCCGAACCATTTACTAAAGTTCCTACATTATTAACTGTTATTGTATCTTGTTTGCCATTAAAAGTTGTCCAGTCTGCGGAACTTAAAGCTCCTCTATTTGATGCACTTGCTGTTGGTAAATTAAATGTGTGCGTTGGACTTATTGAACTAATCGCAAAATCAGTTCCGCTTGTTCCAACTGATAAATTTTGCACTTGGTCGGTTAATCCATTTAATGCAGTTATGCCTGTTGAAAATGTAGTAATAACTTGGCAAAGGTGATTATTTTCAGTGTGCAAAGTAATCGTGCGACCGCTATTGTTTACATAGATACGAATAGCTAATCTATCAGTTGCTAATAATGCTGTTTGTGGAACTGCTAAAGCACTTATATATAAATCAGTAACTGTACCATTTGTAATGCCTTCAGGATTTGCTGAATTAGAT
>JBIPLL010000064.1:0-9305 GCA_044368425.1 Beijerinckiaceae bacterium | reverse complement strand
TCTGTGCGGATGCTTTTGGGGCCCATATCCCGCGCGGCTATATCTACTTCGCCATGGCCTTCTCGGCCGGTATCGAGATCGTCAACATCATGATCCGCCGCAAGAACAAGGTTACGCGTGGCCAGCGACGCGCCGCCTTCGAAGCCGACGAGGCCGCGCGCAGTCCCGGGGCGTAACAATTCGTCCTGCTTCGCGGGCGAAATCGCGGCCTTAGCCAAGCGCTGATGGGCGCTTCTCCCTCCCGTCCCTCTGCGGGGAAGGGCCGGGGATGGGGGTGGATGAGGAGAGGGCGCGCGGGTGGCGACAATGCCGATGCAAACGGCAAATGGCGTCGGTTGCGGCCGGCAGTCTGATACCGCCTTGACCCGCATCCTTGACAAGCGAGGGCCGGACAGTGCTTGTCCGGCCTCGAACATCATCCTGCTGCTCAATTTCGGTCACGGTCTGCCATGCATCGCTATCGCTCCCATACCTGCGGCCAGTTGCGCGACACGCATATCGGCGAGGTCGCCCGGTTGTCGGGCTGGTGCCACCGCATTCGCGACCATGGCGGCGTGCTTTTCATCGATCTGCGTGACCATTACGGCCTGACGCAATGCGTGATCGACTCCGATTCGCCGGCTTTCAAGCTCGCCGAGACGGTCCGCTCCGAATGGGTGGTTCGGATCGACGGCAAGGTGCGTGCGCGCCCGGCTGGCACCGCCAATGACGACCTGCCGACGGGCGCCATCGAGGTCTATATCACCGACATGGAGGTGCTGGGCGCCTCGGCGGAACTGCCGCTGCAGGTCTTCGGCGACCAGCCCTATCCGGAAGAGACGCGCCTGCGTTACCGCTTCCTCGACCTGCGCCGCGACAAGCTGCACGAGAACATCATGACGCGCGGCCGCGTCGTGGATTCCATGCGCCGGCGCATGAAGGAGCAGGGGTTCTCGGAGTTCCAGACGCCGATCCTGACCGCGTCCTCGCCCGAAGGCGCGCGCGACTTCCTCGTTCCGAGCCGCATCCATCCCGGCAAGTTCTACGCGCTGCCGCAGGCCCCGCAGCAATACAAGCAACTGCTGATGATGGCGGGCTTCGACCGCTATTTCCAGATCGCGCCCTGTTTCCGCGACGAGGACCCGCGCGCCGACCGCCTGCCCGGCGAGTTCTACCAGCTCGACATCGAGATGAGCTTCGTCGAGCAGGACGACGTCTTTGCCGCGATGGAGCCCGTCATTCGCGGCGTCTTCGAGGAATTCGCCAAGGGTCGCCCGGTCACGCCATCGCCCTGGCCGCGCATTCCCTACGCGACATCCATGGCGAAATACGGCTCCGACAAGCCGGATCTGCGCAATCCGATCGTCATGCAGGACGTGTCGGAGCACTTCCGGGACTCGGGCTTCAAGGTCTTCGCGCGAATGCTCGAAGCGCCGAAGAACCGCGTCTGGGCGATCCCCGCGCCGACAGGCGGCTCGCGCGCCTTCTGCGACCGCATGAATGCCTGGGCTCAAGGCGAAGGCCAGCCGGGACTGGGCTACATCTTCTGGCGCGAGGAAGGCGGCACGACCGAGGCCGCGGGCCCCATCGCCAAGAATATCGGCCCCGAGCGCACGGAAGCCATCCGGCAGCAGCTTGGACTGAAGGTCGGCGACGCCGCCTTCTTCGTCGCGGGCGACCCGGACAAGTTCGTGAAATTCGCCGGCGCGGCACGCAACAAGGTCGGCGAGGACCTGAGCCTCACCGACAAGGAGCGGTTTGAATTCGCCTGGATCGTTGACTTCCCGATGTTCGAATGGAACGAGGACGAGAAGAAGGTCGATTTCTCGCACAATCCCTTCTCCATGCCGCAGGGCGGTCTGGAGGCGCTGAAGTCCCAGGACCCGCTGGCGATCAAGGCATTCCAGTACGACATCGCCTGCAACGGCTACGAACTGGCCTCCGGCGGCATCCGCAACCATCGCCCCGAGGCGATGGTGAAGGCCTTCGAGATCGCCGGCTATGGCGAGGAGACGGTGATCGAGCGCTTCGGCGGCATGTATCGCGCCTTCCAGTATGGCGCCCCGCCCCATGGCGGCATGGCGGCAGGCGTGGACCGCATCATCATGCTGCTCTGCGATGCGACGAACCTGCGCGACGTTGCGCTTTTCCCGATGAACCAGCAGGCGCTCGACGTGCTGATGGGCGCGCCGTCTTCCGTGACGCCGCGCCAGTTGCGCGACCTGCACGTCCGGCTGAATCTGCCTGAATGAGCGGGGACGTCGCCGACCTGTCCGACAAGGTGACGGCGATCGTCGTCACCCATGACAGCGCCCGGGTGCTGGAAGGCTGCGTCGCGGCCCTGCGCGCGGCAGGTGCCGGCATCCTTGTCATCGACAATGCCAGCGCCGACGGCAGCGTGGCGCTGGCCGAGAGCCTTGGCGTCAAGGTCGTGCCCTCGATGCGCAACGAGGGCTATGGACGCGGCAACAATCTCGGCATCGACATCGCCGATACGCCCTATGTGCTGGTGGTGAACCCCGACGTCGCGGTGGAGCCCGGCGCGGTCGCGGCCCTGATCGAGGTGGCGGAGCGCCATCCCGATGCAGGCATCGTCGCCCCGCAGATCGTCGAGCCCTCGGGGCGCGTCTTCTTCCAGCCGCAATCGCTGCTCGCCAGCGTCCTGACGAACCCGGCCGGCAAGCTCGCGATCCCGGAAGACGAGGCCTGCGTGCCTTTCGTCTCGGGCGCCTGCCTTCTGATCCGCCGCGAGATCTTTCTCGATATCGGCGGCTTCGACACCGAGATCTTCCTGTTCTACGAGGACGACGACCTGTGCCGGCGCATGATGGATGCCGACCACGCCGTGATCTACGCCCCGCAGGCGGTCGTGCGCCATCGCCGCGGCAAATCGAGTGCGTCGCGACCCGGGCGCATCTTCACCGCGCGCTGGCATCTGGCCTGGTCGCGCTGCTATGTCAGCCGCAAATATGGTTTGCCCGATCCGGCCCTGAAGCTCATCATCTTCAACTGGCCAAAGGGCGCGCTGGCCTGGCTGGTCTTCAACCGCCGCCTCGCGGAGCGCTATCTTGGCACCGCTTATGGCGCCTGGGCCTTCATGTGGAACACGACCGCGCTCGAACGCCAGCGCCTGAACTGAGGCGGCCCTGATGTGGCTCACGAGCCTGATCGAGCGCTGGCGCAACCCCCATAACCTGACGCGCATCCACCATGAGCGGGAAGCGCGCAGGTTCGGCGATACGTTCGGCGACTTCTCCTATGGCCGCCTGACGATCCGCCGCTGGCAAGGACGAGGGCAAGTGCAGGGCCGGCTGCATGTTGGTCCGTTCTGCTCCATCGCCGATGGCGTGACCGTTTTTCTCGGTGGCAATCACCGCACCGACTGGCTCTCGACCTACCCCTTCTCGGACTTCCCCGACCTCTGGCCGGAAATGGCGGGCAAGCCCTCCACGCTGAACTCGCGCGGCGACGTGCGCATCGGCGCCGATGTCTGGCTGGGAGCGGGCGCCACGATCCTGTCAGGCGTCACCATCGGCCCCGGAGCGGTCGTCGCCGCGCGGGCGGTCGTGACGCGCGACGTGCCGGCCTATTCGATCGTCGCGGGCAATCCGGGCCAGGTGGTCAAGGACCGCTTTGCGCCCGATATCGCCGCGCGCCTCGTCGCAAGCGCGTGGTGGGAGCGCCCGGTCGTTGAGGTGCGGCGGCTTGCCCCGCTGCTCCATGCGGGCGACCCGCTCGCGCTGCTGGTAGCGCTGGAGACGCCGCCTATTCGCGAATGATCCTGTCGATCGAGGTGCCGAGCAGCCGCCTGATCGCGCGCAGATGCTGCCCCACGAGCGAGGCACGATAGGACAAGGGCGCGTGCGCCTTCAGCAACGCATCCTCATGCGCCTCCATGGCATTGCCGGCCGGCAGGATGGCGATGGGACCGGGCGCGGGCGGCAGGGGGGCGGTAAGTTCCGGCTCGCGCCCCAGATGCGCGGACTTGACCAGTGCCGTCTTGCGCGCGACCCGGCGTTCCTCTTCGGGGCTGCGCAATGGGCGCTGGAGGAGAACGGCGGCATCCCGCCATTGATTGCCGCGCCGGTAGACCGGGCGCCACTGCACGCGGGCCTCGACGACGGAAAGTTCTCCCCACTGCGCGAGCGAAGGCAAACCGTCATCGTAGAAGCGCCAGCAATCGAGCGGGTAACGATGCAGCGGCCCGGAGCCCGGCGCCACGATGAAGGCAAGGCCGCCCGGCTTCAGCACGCGCCCGATTTCGAGAATGGTCAGCCAGAAGAACTGCGTGTGCTCGAACACCTGGCTGCAGGTGACCACATCGACGCTGGCATCCGCCACTTCGCGCCAGTCATAGGGCTCCGCCACCACGACATCGACATTGGGCGCAGCCTCGATGTCGAGACCGACATAGGCCCAGTTTGGATTGGTCATGGCTTGCCGATTCGACAGGTGACCTTCCGCCACGACGGCCGATCCGACATCCAGCACGGTCAGGGGCTGGCTCTCGTAAGGCGCCAGATAGACCCGCCGGAACAGCTCGGCCTTTTCGAAAGCGGATTCATGCATGGCTTCACCCCGTCGGCATTGCCGCGGTCATTGCCCGCTTGGCGCGCCGGCTGCAAGCCTGATAGACGAATTTCCGTGCGGGCGTGCTGCCTCGCCCCTACCCGCAGGGAATTCGCCGCTTGGATCAGGCCGGCCCAGACGACGCCTATTTCGATACGCCGCGCCGCGAGGTGCTGCCGGTCCTGCCGGACCGCGTGGCGCGCCTTCTCGATGTCGGCTGCGGCACGGGCGCAACCACGAAGGCGATCCGCGAGGCGCGCAAGGTTGAATGGGCGGGCGGCATCGAATATCTGCCCGACGTGGCGGCAAAGGCCGCGCCTCGCTTCGACCGGATCTGGACCGGCGACGCGGCGCTGGCGCCGCTCGAAGCCGAGATCGCCCCGGCAAGCCTCGACCTCGTGCTCTGCCTCGACGTGCTCGAGCACATGGCCGATCCGTGGAGCTTCGTCCGGCGCGCAACGGCGCTGCTGGCGCCCGAAGGCCGACTGATTGTCTCGGTGCCGAATATCCGCAACTGGCGCTTCATCCGCAACCTCGCGCTGCGCGGCGACTTCCGTTATCGCGATTTCGGTCTGCTCGACCGCACCCATCTGCGCTTCTTCGTGCGCGCGACGGCCATCGAGCTTGCCACCTGCGGCGGGCTCTCCCTCGTCGAGGCGCGCTCGGTTCAGAAATGGCGCGCGCCGGATTGGCGCTGGCTTGCGCATCGGCTCACGGGCGGGCGCTCCGACGAACTGACGGCCAAGCAATGGCTCGTGGTGGCGGCGAGGGCAGACAGCCGATCATGACAGCCTGACCGGCCCATTATTGCCTCAGGGGCAAAAATGATCCGCCGGCCATGGGCTGCGCGCGGCCGCCGGACTGCGCTACAAGGACGGGATCGAAGGTCAGGGGAGACGCAGCGTGAGCCAGAACGTGTCGCAGGATCTGAAGTCGGGCGCGCTCGTCTATCATCGCAGCCCCCGGCCAGGTAAGCTCGAGATCCAGCCGACGAAGCCGCTTGGCAACCAGCGCGACCTTGCGCTCGCCTATTCGCCCGGCGTCGCCGCCGCGAGCGAGGCCATCGCCGCCGATCCGTCGGAAGCCGCCAATCTCACGATCCGCCAGAACCTCGTCGCGGTGATCTCCAACGGCACCGCCGTGCTGGGCCTCGGCAATATCGGGCCGCTCGCCGCCAAACCCGTCATGGAGGGCAAGGCGGTCCTGTTCAAGAAATTCGCCGGCATCGACGTCTTCGACATCGAGGTGGACGAGACCGATCCCGGCCGCTTCGTCCAGGTGGTCGCAGCCCTCGAGCCCACCTTCGGCGGGATCAATCTGGAGGATATCAAGGCGCCGGAATGTTTCGAGATCGAGGAAGCCCTGCGCGCGCGCATGGCGATCCCGGTCTTCCACGACGACCAGCACGGAACCGCGATCATCGTCTCGGCTGCGGTGCTGAATGCGATGGAGATTGCCGGCAAGCGCATCGACGAGATCCGCGTTGTCACGTCCGGTGCGGGCGCGGCTGCGCTCGCCTGCCTCAATCTCCTCGTCTCGATGGGCGTGAAGCGCGAGAACATCACGGTCACCGATATCGAGGGCGTGGTGCATGTCGGCCGTGAAAAGCTGATGGACCGCTGGAAGTCGGTTTATGCGCGGGAGACGCAGGCGCGCACGCTGGCCGAGGTGATCGAGGGCGCCGATGTCTTTCTCGGCCTGTCGGCCGGTGGCGTGCTCAAGCCCGAAATGGTGACGCGCATGGGGCCGCGCCCGCTGATCATGGCGCTGGCCAATCCCTATCCCGAGATCATGCCGGAAGAGGCCCGCGCCGCGCGCCCCGATGCGATGATCTGTACGGGCCGGTCGGATTATCCCAATCAGGTCAACAACGTCCTCTGCTTCCCCTATATCTTCCGCGGCGCGCTCGATGTCGGCGCCTCGACGATCAACGAGGAGATGAAGGTCGCGGCGGTGCGCGCGATCGCGGCTCTGGCGCGCGAGGCGCCCTCGGATGTGGTCGCCCGCGCCTATGGCGGCGAGAGCCTGCTCTTTGGCGCCGACTCCCTGATCCCCAGCCCGTTTGATCCGCGCCTGATCCTGCGCATCGCGCCGGCGGTGGCGCAGGCGGCGATGGAAACGGGCGTGGCCCGCCAGCCCATCGCCGACATGGAGGCCTATCGCGACTCCCTCTCGCGCTTCGTCTTCCGCTCCGGTTTCATCATGAAGCCGCTCTTCAGCGAGGCACGCGCCAATCCCAGGCGCGTCATCTATGCCGAGGGCGAGGACGAGCGCGTGCTGCGCGCGGCCCAGGTCGTGATCGAGGACGGCATCGCCCTGCCCATCCTGATCGGGCGCCCGCAGGTCGTCGAGGCCCGGATCAAGCGCTTCGGCCTCTCGATCCAGCCGGGCCGCGATTTCGAGCTGGTGAACCCGGAGGACGATCCCCGCTATCGCGATTATGTCGCGACCTATCTCGACGTCGCCGGCCGGCGCGGAATCACGCCCGACGCCGCCAAGACGCTGGTTCGCACCAACACGACCGTGATCGCGGCCGTGGCGGTGCAGCGCGGGGACGCCGACGCCATGATCTGCGGTCTCGAAGGTCGCTTCCATTCGCGCCTGAAGCATATCAAGGACATTATCGGCCTTGCCCCCGGCGCGCGCGACTTCGCCGCCATGAGCCTCATGATCACGAGCAAGGGCGCCTATTTTCTGGCCGACACCCATGTGCGGCCCGATCCCAGCGCCGAGGAAATCGCAGACATGGCGGTGAACTGCGCTGGCCATGTCGAGCGCTTCGGCATTGCGCCCAAGATCGCGCTGGTCTGCCATTCCGACTTCGGTTCGTCGGAAGCCCGCTCGGCACTCAAGATGCGCGAGGCGGTGGCCCTCATTCAGGCCCGCGCGCCCGATCTCGAGGTCGATGGCGAGATGCAGGCAGACACGGCCCTGTCCCATGTGCTGCGCGAAAAGGTGCTGCCGTCCTCGCGCCTGAAGGGCGAGGCCAATGTGCTCATCATGCCCAATCTCGACGCCGCCAACATCGCCTACCAGTTCACCAAGGTGCTGGCCGACGCGCTTCCCGTCGGGCCTATCCTGATCGGCCCGGCAAAGCCCGCCCATGTTCTGACGCCATCCGTGACGGCGCGCGGCATCGTCAACATGACGGCCATCGCGGTGGTCGAGGCGCAGGCCCTGGAGCGGGCAGCCGCGACGGCGTGAGGCGCAGGGCCGCAGGCCCTTGTTCTTGGCCGAATGCGCCGATCCGCTGTGGGTTGTCGATTCGCCCGCTTGCGTCGCGCGGTCCACGTGGAATACTGCAAAACGGTCGGTTCGCCTGAGAGGCAGGGTGAATCGGATCGGTTTCAGAAGCAGGGTCTGGATCTCATGAGTGCGGCAAACGCCAAGTCTTCCGAGCCGTCCATGGAGGAAATTCTGGCGTCGATCCGCCGGATCATCGCCGACGACCAGCCCAAGGCCGACCCGGTAGCCGAGCCGCTGACGCTCGAAGAGCCGCTGGATCTCGACGATGACATGCTGGATCTCGCCGTCGAGGCGGCTCCCATGGTGCAGCAGGCACCCGAACTCGATCCCGACGAGCTGACCTTCCGCGAGATCGCCGACGCCATCGAGGAGAACGTCGCCGTGGGCGCTGCACCCGTCGAGGACACCTACCGTCCCGAGCCCCAGCCCATGCGCCAGCCGGCTTACGAGCCGCCCCCGCGCGAACCCGAGACGGATCGCCTGACCTCGAGCGTCACCGATGCCGCTGTCTCCGCCGCCTTTGGCAGCCTCGCCACGACGATCCTCGCCGGCAATGCCCGCACGCTGGAGGATCTGGTGCAGGACATGCTGCGCCCGATGCTCAAGACCTGGCTCGACGACAATCTCCCCGGCATCGTGGAGGGCCTCGTCCGCGCCGAAATCGAGCGGGTGGCACGGGGCGGGCGGCGCTGAGTGCACAATCGCGACGGACTACGCTTGGTCCAAACCGTTGACACCGCGCGCCCCCTTTGATTGACACGGAACTCATGTGAGACGGCCCTGCGCCGTCCGTTCCGTCGCATCAGACCTGCGGCGCGGTCCCGGCTTCGGGCGCCGCGTCCGACCCAGTGGATCCGCCCCATGGACAAGACCTTCGAGCCCGGCGCCGTCGAGACGCGCATTTCCGGTCTGTGGGAGGAGGCTGGAGCCTTCAGGGCGGGCCGGCCCGACCGTGAGGGCGCGCAGCCCTATACGATCGTCATCCCGCCGCCCAACGTGACGGGCTCGCTGCATATCGGGCATGCGCTGAACAACACGCTCCAGGACGTGCTGTGCCGCTTCGAGCGCATGCGCGGGCGCGACGTGCTCTGGCAGCCCGGCACCGACCATGCCGGCATCGCCACGCAGATGGTGGTGGAGCGCCATCTCGCCCAGACGAAGCAGCCCGACCGCCGCACGCTTGGCCGCGCCGCCTTCCTTGAGCGCGTCTGGCAGCAGAAGGAAACGTCGGAGCAGACGATCCTCGGCCAGCTCAAGCGGCTGGGCGCCTCCTGCGACTGGAGCCGCACGCGCTTCACCATGGATGAGGGTCTGAGCCGCGCCGTGCTCAAGGTCTTCGTCGAGCTCTACCGGCAGGGCTATATCTATCGCGACAAGCGCCTCGTGAACTGGGACCCGAAGTTCCAGACCGCGATTTCCGACCTCGAGGTCGCGCAGGTCGAGGTGAAGGGCAATCTCTGGCACTTCGCCTATCAGGTCGAGGGCACGGACGAGCGCATCGTCGTGGCAAC
>JBIPLL010000063.1:0-9318 GCA_044368425.1 Beijerinckiaceae bacterium | reverse complement strand
TCCGCGACCATGTTCACAACCACGTAGTCGGCCATCGTGGCGGCCGAGGCAAAGCCCAGCGGACCGGCAAAGCCGTTCGGGCGCAGCGTCTCGGAGGCCCGCTGATAGGGCTTGTGCACGGGGTCGGCATCGAAGACCGGATTGTTGACCAGGCCCTTGAGGGCCGGGCAGCAATAGGCGCTCGATCCGGTGATCCAGGCATCCATCTGCGGCTTGTCATACATGAACTGCAGATAGGCACGGGCCGCGTTCGGGAACTTCGAGTAGCGGAAGATGATGCAGGACGTGGTCTGATGCAGCTCGACCGACTGGCCGGCTGGCCCGATCGGCAGGTTCGACGAACGGGTATCGTCGGCGATTTCCTTGTACCGCGCTTCGTTGCGGGTCGAGTAATACATCGACACGCCATTGGCCGAGACGGAAATGTCACCCGCCAGCCAGGCCCGGTTGTTGTTGATGTCGAGCCAGCCTTCGGTGCCCGCAATGAAGGTCTTGTACAGCTCCCTGGCATAGTTCAGCGCCGCGATGGTCTCGGGGCTGTTGACGACGACCTTGCCGCTCTCGTCGACGACCTTGCCGCCATGGCTCCACAGGATCCAGTGGGCGAAGTTGTTGCCGTCGCCGACCGCATTGCCCATGGCGAAGCCCGCGCGCGGGAGGCTCTTGCCGGCGAGCGCGCGGCACAGCTCGAGGAAGCCGGCCGTGTCCTTCGGCATTTCCTTGAAGCCGGCCTTCTCGATGATCGACTGGCGCCACATCAGGCCGTTGCCGATGGCGGCAAGCGGCAGGCCGATGAACTTGCCGTCACGCTTCACATAGCCTTCGTTGCCGGCATACCAGCCGCCATAGCGGCTGCCGAGATCGGTGGCGATGTCAGTGACGTCGAGGAGCTTGTCGGGATATTGATGGGCGTCGTCGAACCAGACGAGCATGACGTCCGGGCCGGAACCGACATTGGCAGCAACGGCGGCCTTGGGGCGAATGTCTTCCCAGCTCTCCTTGTCGACGCGCACCTGCACGCCGGTTGCCTGCGTGAACTTCGCGGTATTGGCGAGCCAGGCATCCTCGTCGCCCTTCACGAATGGCGACCAGCGCAGCACGCGCAAGGTGGCGCCGGGCTCGGGCGTGTATTTCGGTGCCTGCGCGAAAGCCGGGGTGGTCGAGCCGAGCAGGGGCAGCATGGAGGCGCCGGCAGCGAGGCCGGATGCGCCCAGAAGCAGATCGCGACGGGAAACGGTCATGGGTGGTCCTCCGAAAGGCGGGACTGTTATTGGGTGTGATGGCCCGGCCATGTCCCGCTTGGCCGGGTTTTGAACTTGGACGGGCTCGTCAGGCGAAGCGCTTGCCCGTTGCCTCGTCGAAAAGGTGGATCTTCGCCGCGTCGGGCCTGACATGCATGATGTCGCCGGGACGCGCCGTGATGCGCTCGCGGAACAGGAAGACGCGCTCGCCGCCGGCAAATTCCGCCACGACCTGCGTCTCGGAGCCGGTCGGCTCGATCACCACGACGCGGGCCGGCATGCCGGCCTCGTCCAGCGCGACATTCTCGGGGCGCAGTCCGTAGATCGCAGCCTTGCCGATGCCGGCGGTCGGCACTGTCGCGACCGGCAGCCGGGTGCCGTCGGCGGCGACGAAGCCGTCGGCCTCCAGCCTGCCCTTGATGAAATTCATCGCCGGAGAGCCGATGAAGCCCGCAACGAACAGGTTGTTCGGGTGGTCATAGAGTTCGAGCGGCGCGCCGATCTGCTCGACGATGCCGTCATGCATGACCACGATCTTGTCGGCCATGGTCATGGCCTCGATCTGGTCGTGCGTCACATAGACCGTCGTGGTGCGCAGGCGCTGGTGCAGCTCCTTGATCTCGGTGCGCATCTGCACGCGCAGCTTGGCGTCGAGGTTGGAGAGCGGCTCGTCGAACAGGAAGACCTGCGGATCGCGCACGATGGCGCGGCCCATGGCGACGCGCTGGCGCTGGCCGCCCGAAAGCTGGCGCGGATAGCGGTCGAGCAGCTTCTCGAGGCCGAGGATCTTGGCGGCCTTGTTCACCCGCTCGTCGATCTCGCTCTGCGGCGCCTTTCGCAGCTTCATCGAGAAGGCCATGTTGTCGGAGACGGTCATGTGCGGATAGAGCGCGTAGTTCTGGAACACCATCGCGATGTCCCGCTCCTTGGGCGGAACATCGTTGACGACGCGGTCCCCGATCAGGATCTGCCCGCCCGTGATGTTCTCGAGGCCCGCGATCATGCGCAGGAGCGTCGATTTTCCGCACCCGGAAGGCCCGACGAGGATGACGAACTCGCCGTCCTCGATCTCGATATTCACGCCATGGATGACGTGGGTCGAGCCATAGGCCTTCTTGACGTCCCGAATCTCAACAGATGCCATGCCTGCAATCCACTCCAGCGCCGGGAATCACCCATGGTGAGCCCGCAGCGGATCAGTCCCGCGCACGGCTGCGCACGGGGAATGTGACTATCAGGAGTTGAATGTGCGTGGCGGATTGGCCTGTGGAGCCTTGATGCGCCTGTCGCCCAGACATCTCCTCCCGAACCACCGACCGGTTCAGCCCCGGCATTCGCCATGGGCATGGACCGGTTCCGCAGCTTTGCGCCGGAGCGCTTGCCGCGTTGTTTTTTCCATGACCATCATCGCATAGCGCGACTCGAAATCAAGCTAGCGCATCCGCCAAGCGTTTCAATCGATTTAAAAATTTAAAACGCATGGTGCTTTGGTATGAGGGGGACGGACGATGAATGCGGTTGACGTCGTGGTGACAGGCACGCTTCCCGGTGAGGCCATGGACCGGCTGGCTGCCGCGTTCCGGCTCCATCACCTGACGGACCCGGCGCGTGCGCCGGATGTGCTGTCGGGGGCCGCAAGGCATGCGCGCGCCGTGGTTGCAGTCGGCGGGCGGGTTCCGGTCAGCGCCCAGCTGATCGACGCGCTGCCCGATCTCGAGCTGATCGCGAATTTCGGCGTGGGCTATGACGCGGTGGACGCGGCACATGCGGCAAAGCGCGGCGTCATCGTGACGAACACGCCTGATGTGCTGACCGAGGAGGTTGCCGACCTGGCCATCGGACTCCTGATTTCCACGGTCCGCGAATTGCCGCAGGCGGACCGCTACCTGCGTGCCGGAGGCTGGCTGCAGAAGCCTTATCCGCTGACGACGACCCTGCGCACGCGCTCCATCGGCATTTTCGGGCTGGGGCGGATCGGCAAGGCGATCGCGCGCCGGATCGAGGCATTCGGCCTGCCCATCGCCTATCATGGCCGAAACCGGCAGGCGGATGTGGCCTATCCGTTCCATGACACGCTGGTCGGTCTGGCACGGGCCGTCGACACGCTGATCTGCGTGGCGCCGGGCGGCGAGGAGACGCGCGGGATGATCGGGGCGGAGGTCTTGGCCGCGCTCGGGCCGGACGGCATCCTCATCAATGTCGGACGCGGCACGACAGTGGACGAGCGCGCCCTCGCCGAGGCGCTTGCCAATCGCACGATCCGTTCCGCCGGCCTCGACGTCTTTGCCGACGAGCCGCGCGTTCCGGCAGAGCTGATGGGGATGGAGCATATCGTGCTCCTTCCCCATGTGGGCTCCGGCTCCGTGCATACCCGCGCGGCCATGGCCGGCCTGTGCGTCGACAATGTCGAGGCCTGGTTTTCCGGACGCGGGCCGCTGACTCCCGTCGCGGAGACGCCCTGGCCGAAGCGCTGAGGGCCTGGTGGCTGGCCGGGCAATCTGCCCGGCCGATGTCCGGCGCTTCAGCCGATCACATCAGATGATCTTGCCGCCAAGCTCGTCGGCAATGTGAACGCGGATGATGTCCTCGAAGCTCGCATCCGCAGTAAAGCCGAGTTCGGTGGCGCGGCGCGCGTCGAAGCGGCGCGGCCAGCCCGCGACGATGCGCTGGATGGTCGCGTCGGGTTCCCGCCGGATGCGGGCCACCACGGCATCGCCCGCCACCTTGCGCAAGGCCTCGATCTGCTCGCCGACCGTGACAGCGACGCCCGGCATGGTCAGGTTGCGGCGCGGCCCGATGCGGGCGGTATCGATCGTCGCGGCATGGACGAGGAAGCCCACTGCCGAGCGCGGGCTCGCATGCCAGTGCATCACGCTCTCATCGACCGGCAGCACCGCTTCCTTGCCGGCGAGCGGCTCGCGGATGATGTTGGAGAAGAAGCCGGAAGCCGCCTTGTTGGGTGTGCCGGGGCGCACGCAGATCGTCGGCAGGCGGATGCCGACGCCGTCGAAGATGCCACGGCGGCTGTAATCGGCCAGAAGCAGCTCGCCGATGGTCTTCTGCGTGCCGTAGCTCGTGAGCGGCGTGTTGAAGAACTCGTCGCCGATGGCCTCGGGGAAGGGCGCCCCGAACACGGCGATGGACGAGGTGAACACGATGCGCGGGCAATAGCCGCCGCCCACCACCCGGATCGCATCGAACAGATATCGCGTTCCGTCGAGATTGATGCGGTAGCCCTTGTCGAAATCGGCCTCGGCCTCGCCCGAGACGATTGCCGCGAGGTGGAAGATGACATCGGGGCGGCCGGCGACGAGCTTCTCGCATTCGCCGGGCATGGCGAAATCCGAGGCAAGGCAGGTCGAGTGGAAGGATGCGCCTTCGGGGGGCGTCGGCATCACAACGTCGTGCAGGGTCGCCCGCGTGATGGCCTTGCCGCCCAGATGGCCGTCAGCGGCGAGGCGCGCCGCGAGCTTGCGCCCGACCATGCCTGCCGCGCCGACGATGAGGATATGCATTGCAAGAACTCCGGTTTGCGGGCGTCAGAGAGCGAATCCGCCATCGACGAGATGGATATGGCCGGTCGTGTAGCTCGACTCGTCGGACGCGAGATAAAGCGCGAGCAGCGCCACTTCCTCCGCCGTGCCCAGCCGGCCCATGGCCTGCCGGTCGATGAAGGCCTGGCGCACCTTGTCCTGTGGCTGACCGGTGTCGCGGGCGAGCGTCGCGATGCGGTCGTCGAGCGAGGGCGACTGGATCGTGCCGGGGCAGATCGCATTGGCGCGGATGCCGCGCTTGATGAAATCGGCGGCCACAGCCTTTGTCAGGCCGATCACGGCAGCCTTGGTCGCCCCATAGACATACCGGTTCGGCACGCCTCGTACCGACGAGGCGCCCGATGCGATGTTGACGATGGAGCCTGCGCCCTTTTCCAGCATGGCGGGCAGGAACGCCTTGATCATCCGGTGCATCGAGCGGACGTTCAGGTCGAAGGAGAAGTCCCAGGCCGCGTCGTCGCAGTCGAGAATCGTGCCGTGATGCACGTAGCCAGCGCAGTTCACGAGGATGTCGACGGGGCCAAGCCTGGCGGCGAAGGCTTCGACCGCCTTGGTTGAGCGCACGTCGAGCTTACGCTTCTTCGCCCGCGCCAGCCCCTCAAGCTTGGCCACGTCGAGATCGGTCGCGTGGACGATGGCGCCCTCCGCGACGAAGGCCTCGGCGATGGCCCGCCCGATGCCCTGCCCGGCAGCCGTCACCACGGCCACCTTACCCTTGAGACGTCCTGCCATTTTTCGTTCCTCCCGTATCTTCCGGACCGATATGGTCCCTGAGCCGGCTCTTCTGGCGGTTCCGGTCGTCGAAATTCGCGTCTGAAAGCCACGCGTCGAAGCCTGCGCGGATGGCCGGCCAGTCGTCGTCGCACATGGCGAACCAGGCGGTATCGCGGTTCTTCCCCTTCACCACCATATGCTGGCGAAAGAGGCCCTCGAAGTGAAAGCCGAAGCGCCCGGCGGCCCGGCGCGAGGCCTCGTTGCGCGCGTCGCATTTCCACTCGACGCGGCGATAGCCCAGCTCGTCGAAGGCATGGCCGAGCAGGAGCCTGATCGCGGCTGTCGCGGCGGGCGTGCGCTGCAGGGCCGGGCCGAAAAAGATATGCCCGATCTCGAGCACGCCGTGGGCAGGCCTGATCTCCATCAGCGCGATCCGGCCGAGGGCCCTGCCAATGACCGGATCCACGACGGCGAACGAGAGCGGGTCGGTCGCACGGGCCTGGTCGGCCAGCCAGCCCATGAAGGCGAAGGCATCCGTAAAGGGGCCATAGCCCATGAAGTCCCACAGAGCGGGGCTGGCATGGGTCGCCTGCCAGAGGTCGGGGCCATGGCGGGCGGTGTCCAGCGGCTCCAGTCGCACCCGACCACAGCCAAACGCGCGGTGCGAGGGCCGTGGCCGGGGCGTCCAGTGCGCGAGATCGCTCATGAGCGGGGCATTGCCCCGGTCAATGGTTGTCGCGGGGAACGCCAAGCGGAGCGTTGACCGCGCCGGGCTCCTGCGCGATGCGCTGGTACTTCACGGCCGGCTTCAGCACCATGCCCTGGTCGAGCTGGTCGACCATGCCGCGCTGGATCTCCTGCCATGGCGTCTGGTGACGCGGATATTTGTAGCCGCCCTGCGCCTTCAGGTCAGCCTTGCGCTGCGCAAGCTCAGCCTCGTCGATCAGGATGTCGGCGCTGCCCTTGCGCAGGTCGATGCGGACGCGGTCGCCGGTCCGCAGCAATGCGAGGCCGCCGCCAACCGCCGCTTCCGGCGACGCGTTGAGGATCGACGGCGAGCCAGAGGTGCCGGACTGGCGCCCGTCGCCGATGCAGGGCAGCGAGGCAACGCCTTGTTTGATCAGATAGGAGGGCGGGCGCATGTTCACAACCTCGGCGCCGCCGGGATAGCCGACCGGGCCGGCGCCACGGATGAAGAGCAGGCAGCTGTCGTCGACGGCGAGGCTCTCGTCGTCGATGCGGTTGTGATAATCCTCCGGCCCGTCGAAGACGATGGCGCGGCCCTCGAAGGCCTCCGGATCGTCGGGGTTCGACAGGTAGCGGGCGCGGAAGTCCGGCGAGATCACCGAGAGCTTCATCACGGCCGAGTCGAACAGGTTGCCGCGCAGC
Organism: Beijerinckiaceae bacterium; assembly: GCA_044368425.1. Classification (GTDB taxonomy): domain Bacteria; phylum Pseudomonadota; class Alphaproteobacteria; order Rhizobiales; family Beijerinckiaceae; genus JBIPLL01. The sequence goes on along the minus strand of JBIPLL010000063.1, from coordinate 2,420 downwards.
ACCTTGAAGCCGGCGCGCTCCTTGAGCGGATTGTCGAGGGAGCGGATCACGTCGGGCTCGATCACTTCGCTCTTGCGGCAATTGTCGCCGATGGAGCGGCCGTTGACGGTGAGCGCGCCCTCGCGGATGTGCCCGCCCTTCATCAGCGTGTTGATGACGGCCGGAACACCGCCGGCGCGGTAATATTCCTCGCCGAGATAGGCGCCGGCTGGCTGGAGATTGACGATCAGCGGGACGTCGAGGCCGATCTTCTCCCAGTCGTCCACGTCAAGTTCCACGCCGATATGGCGGGCGACGGCATTGATGTGGATCGGCGCATTGGTCGAGCCGCCAATGGCCGAATTGACGACGATGGCGTTCTCGAACGCCTGTCGCGTCAGGATGTCGGAGGGCTTGAGGTCCTCGAAGACCATTTCGACGATGCGCTTGCCGGTCTGGTAGGCGATGGCCTGCCGGTCGCGATGCGGCGCAGGGATCGCGGCGCAGCCGGGCAGCGACATGCCCAGCGCCTCGGCCAGCGAATTCATGGTGGAGGCGGTGCCCATCGTGTTGCAATGGCCGGCTGACGGCGCCGACGAGGCCACCAGCTCGACGAAGCCCTTGTAGTCGATCTCGCCCGCCGCCATCATCTGGCGCGCCTTCCAGACGATCGTGCCCGACCCCGTGCGCTCGCCCTTGAACCAGCCGTTGAGCATCGGCCCGCCCGACAGCACGATGGCGGGAATGTTGACGGTGGCCGCGCCCATGATCATGGCGGGCGTCGTCTTGTCGCAGCCGGTCGTGAGTACCACGCCGTCAAGCGGGTAGCCGTAGAGAACCTCGACGAGGCCGAGATAAGCGAGATTGCGGTCGAGCGCGGCTGTGGGGCGCTTGCCGGTTTCCTGGATCGGGTGGACCGGAAACTCGATGGCGATGCCGCCCGCCTCGCGGATGCCCTCGCGCACGCGCTCCGCCAGGAAAATATGGTGCCTGTTGCAGGGCGACAGGTCGGAACCCGTCTGCGCGATGCCGATGATCGGCTTGCCGGATTGCAGTTCCTCGCGCGTGATGCCGAAATTCATGTAGCGCTCAAGATAGAGCGCGGTCATGTCCGGATTGTGCGGATTATCGAACCAGGCACGCGAGCGCAGGGTGCTTGGGTCGCGGGGTGTCCGCGTGGGTCCGCCCGACATCGTTTCTCTCCCGGATGAGGCCCGCGCCATGTGTGCGGAAACGCACCGGATCGCGTGGCTTAATCGATTTGATTTGCGAGCCATCGTCGCCCTAAATCGCGGCTGAGTTCAAGCCCCCGGCAGGCATGTCCGGTGCACGGGGGGCAAGAGGAAATCCCCATGCTTCATGTCGTACCCTCCTTCGGCCGCATTGGTGAGGAAAACGCCTTCGCCGTGCTCGCTCGCGCCACCGAACTTGCACGCGGCGGCATGGACATCATCAATCTGGGCATCGGGCAGCCCGATTTCGCGACGCCGCCGCATATCGTCGAGGCCGCGATCAAGGCTTTGCGCGACGGCCATCACGGCTATACGCCGGCGACCGGCATCCTGCCGCTGCGGGAAGCCGTTTCGGCTGACCTGCATCGCCGCTTCGGGGCGGAGGTTTCGCCCGACCACGTTCTGATCGTGCCGGGCGGCAAGGTCACCATGTTCATGGCGATCCTCATGTTTGGCGAGCCCGGCGCCGAGATCCTCTACCCCGATCCGGGTTTCCCCATCTATCGCTCGATGATCGAGTTCACTGGCGCGACGCCGATCCCGGTGCCGATCCGCGAGGAGAACGGCTTCGCCTTCTCGGCACAGGAGATGCTTGGGCTGATCACGCCGCGCACGCGGCTGGTCATCATCAATTCGCCGGCCAATCCGACGGGCGGTGTGACGCCACGCGCCGAGATCGACGCGCTGGTGGCGGGACTTGCCGCGCACCCGGACGTCGCGATCATGTCCGACGAGATCTATGACCAGATGGTCTATGACGGGGAGGAGCATGTGTCGCTCCTGACCTATCCCGAGATCCGCGACCGGCTGATCCTGCTCAACGGCTGGTCCAAGACCTATGCCATGACCGGCTGGCGCATGGGCTATTCGGTCTGGCCGCAGAAACTCCTCGATGCGGCGCGCAAGCTCGCGGTCAATTCCTATTCCTGCGTCAATGCGCCGTCTCAATATGCCGGGCTCGCTGCCCTGACCGGGCCGCAAGACTGCGTCGCCGAGATGGTGGCGGAGTTCGACCGGCGCCGGCATGTCGTGGTGGAAGGGCTCAACGCGCTGCCGGGCGTGTCATGCATCGTGCCGAAGGGGGCTTTCTACGCTTTCCCGAACGTGTCGAAGACCGGCTGGAAGGCGAAGGCGCTGGCCTCGGCCCTGCTCGAGAAGACCGGCGTCGCCACGATCGGCGGCCCCGATTTCGGCGTGCATGGCGAGGGC
>JBIPLL010000062.1:0-9332 GCA_044368425.1 Beijerinckiaceae bacterium | reverse complement strand
CCCGGAGGTGATCGGCACGATGGGGCAATTGCCCGAGGGGACGATCACGCTAGTCGAGACCATCGCCGATGTCGCGGCGCTGCCCCCTTTCGAGGGCCCGCTCGCCTATGTGACCCAGACGACCCTCTCGGTCGACGACACACGCGACGTGATCGAAGCCCTGAAGGCGCGCTTTCCCCAGATCGTCGGCCCCCACAAGGAGGACATCTGCTACGCGACCACCAACAGGCAGGATGCGGTCAAGAGCGTGGCGCCGCGCGTCGACGGCATGATCGTGGTGGGCTCGCCGAATTCGTCCAATTCGCAGCGCCTGCGCGAGGTCGCGGAGCGCTCCGGCTGCCCGGTCACTGCACTGGTTCTGCGCGCATCCGACATCGACTGGACGCGGTTTTCCGGCCTGTCGAGCCTCGGACTGACGGCCGGCGCCTCGGCTCCCGACGTTCTGGTGGACGAGATCATCGACGCTTTCGCCGCGCGTTATGCCGTGACTGTGGAAACCGTCTCGACGGCCGACGAGAGTGTGTTCTTCCCCCTGCCCCGCGCCTTGCGCGACGAAGCCGCGGAGTAAGATCTTGGCGGTCTATACGGAAGTCGGCGACGAGGAATTGCAGGCCTTTCTCTCGCGCTACGACATCGGCGAGGCCCTGTCCTGCAAGGGCATCGCGGAAGGCGTCGAGAACTCCAATTTCCTGCTGCATACGCAAGCCGGCTTCTTCATCCTGACGCTCTACGAGAAGCGCGTCGATCCGCGCGAACTGCCGTTCTTTCTGGGGCTGATGGAGCATCTGGCGGAGCGCGGGCTCAATTGCCCGCTGCCGGTTCAGGACCGCAACGGCCAGGCGCTCGGCGAACTTGCGGGACGGCCGGCGGCCATCGTCACCTTTCTCGACGGCGTGTCGGTGAAGCGCCCGCGCGCCAGCCATTGCGGCTCGCTGGGCGAGGCTCTGGCGCGTCTGCATCTTGCCGGCGAGACTTTCCCGATGAAGCGGCGCAATTCGCTGTCGGTCGATGGCTGGCGCCCGCTTGCGGAGCGGGCCGGAGTGCGAGCCGACGACGTGTCGCCGGGTCTGGCGCGCCGCGTCGGCGAGGCGCTGGACGAGCTGGAGGCCGGCTGGCCGACCGACCTGCCGACGGGCGTGATCCATGCCGATCTCTTCCCGGACAACGTGTTCTTCATCCGGGAAACCGTGTCGGGGCTGATCGACTTCTATTTCGCCTGCACGGATGCGCTCGCCTATGACCTCGCCGTCTGCCTGAACTCCTGGTGCTTCGAGCCGGACGCCTCGTTCAACATCACCAAGGGCCGGGCGCTGATCGAGGGCTATCAGCGGGTGCGGCCATTGTCGGCGCGCGAGATCGAGATGCTGCCCGTCCTGTGCCGGGGCTCGGCGCTGCGCTTCCTGCTGACACGGCTCGTCGACTGGCTCAACGTGCCGCCCGGCGCGCTGGTGCGGCCGAAGGACCCGCTCGAATATGATCGCAAGCTCAGCTTCCATCGCCGGGTCAGCGACGCGCGCGACTATGGCCTGGCCATGCCCACGACCCTGAGCGCATGAGCGATTCCCGTGCCGATGCGAAGGCCGTCGCGCCGCAGGTGACGGTCTATACGGACGGCGCCTGCTCGGGCAATCCGGGACCGGGCGGCTGGGGTGCGCTGCTTCTGCACAAGGGCCGCGAGCGCGAATTGTCGGGCGGCGAGGCGCTGACGACGAATAACCGCATGGAGCTGATGGCGGCCATCATGGCGCTGAACGCGCTGACGAAGCCGTGCACCGTCGAGCTTCACACCGACTCGCAATATGTGCGCAATGGCATCACGCAATGGCTGCCGGGCTGGAAGGCACGCGGCTGGCTGACCGCCGACCGCAAGCCCGTGAAGAATGACGACCTCTGGAAGGCGCTGGACGAGGCGGCGCGGCGCCATCGCGTCACCTGGCACTGGGTCAAGGGCCATGACGGGCACCCGGAGAACGAGCGGGTGGACGCGCTGGCGCGGGCAGGCATGACGCCGTTCCGCAATGGCGGGCGCTGAAGCGACGCCCGGTTTTGCCGTCATGGCCCTTGTCTCGACGCAACAATGTTTCGATATTGATGCGGCGCGTCAGGCGCGGGCGGAGCCATCATGATCGACAGGGTCCGGGCGAGCGAGATCAGGCGGACCGGCGAGGCGCAGCCCGTCGGGCGCGTCGAGCCGCCTGTGGGGAGCGGGGAGTCGCCCTCGCTCGGCTTCATGGGGCTCGCGCAGCAATTGCGCGGCCTGAAGCTTGGCGGGGTGCGGGGGAAGCCGGAAGAGGCGCGCGCGCTCAGCGGCCTTGCCGTGGTCGTCGGACCTCGCGCAAGCCACGTTGCCCGGTCGCTCGACTATCTCAATGCCCGCAGCCGCACATTCCGCAGCTGGATCGAGCGCAGCCGGCGCATGGGGCGCCGTTTCATGGTGCGCACGACCGGAGGCGATGCCGACAGCTTTGCGTCGCTGCCGCCCGGTGACGAGGCTCGCACCGAGACCGTCATGCTGAACCTGACGCAGGCCATGGGCACGCGCCACGGCGTGATCGGGCTCGTCGCACATGAATTCGGCCATGCGGCGGGAGGCCTGCGCGACGGGGCCATCGGACAGGTCGGGCCGAACCAGCGCGCCGAAGCACTCGTGCTGGCCGAGGCGGGGCTGGGAGACGGTTCGGTCTATCGCTACGGGGAATTGCCGGGACGGCGCAATGTCCGGCCGGCGGGACGCATCCTGCTTGCCTGAAGGGCAGGCACGCAAAGGCCCGGCCTCCTCGCGGCAGCCGGGCCTTGCGCGCGCAGCGGGACGATCAGAGCTGGGCGATCAGCGCGTCGGCGCCCGAGGCGTCGGCCTTGCCGGGCGCGTCCTCGATGTTCAGCGACTTCACGACACCGTCCTCGACAATCATCGAGTAGCGCTGGGAGCGCGTGCCGAGGCCGAAGCCCGACCCGTCGAGCGACAGGCCAAGAGCCTTGGCGAAATCGGCATTGCCGTCGGACAGGAACATGATCTTGTCGCCGGCGCCCGTCGCCTTCTGCCAGGCATCCATGACGAAGACGTCGTTGACGCCGGTCACGGCGATGGCATCGACGCCCTTGGCCCTGATCTCGTCGGCCCTGGCGAGGAAGCCCGGCAGGTGGTTCTTGTGGCAGGTCGGGGTGAAGGCACCCGGAACCGCGAAGAGCACGACCTTGCGGCCGGCGAAGATCTCATCGGTCGCGCGCGCGGCCGGGCCATCGGCCGTCATGACACGGAAGGTCGCCTGCGGCAGGCGGTCGCCAACGGAAATCGTCATCAGGATACTCCAGAGCGGGATGCACGGGCGGATGGTCGCCCGCATGGCCGTCGTCGCGGCGGAAACGCCTCGAGGGCCTTGCCTCAACGCGCCAGATGTGGGGCATGATCCGCCCCCCGGCAAGGCGCGACCGGCACAGGGGCTGTGGATGGCGCCTCAGGCTTCGACGGAGACGCGCGCCCGGGTCTCGGTGGCGTCACCTGGCGTAGCGACCGTCAGCACCAGATCGAGGGAGCCGGCTCCGGCTGCCCGCTCGAGACAGGGCACCTCGAACAGGCACATCCCGTCGGGCGCCTGGCCGGCAGGACCGCGCTGCGGCAGTCCCCAGATCCACGGCGACGGCGCTTCCACGAACAGCTCGGGCGGGGTCGTCGAGCGGACAATGACTGCAAGCACCAGCCCGCCGGGCACTGCAGGCTCGCGCCGCATCTGCGCGGAATGGACCGCGAGCGGCCCCTGCTCGCCCGGGCTCGCCATTCGCGGCACGCGCGCCATTGCCTCGCGGATCCGCGCCACATGGGGAGACGACCCGGCATCGGGAGCCGGCCAGTCGAGCGTGAGGCCGGCCTGGACCGGAATGCAGAGCTTCTCGCAGACGGCATAGTCGAGTTGCAGGGCCAGATGACGAGGGCCTGCTTCCTCGGCCTTGATGCGCAGGGGGAAGAGCGGCCCCTTGACATAGCCGTTCGAGTGGCCGGACGCGTCGAAGAAGCGCGTCGGTGCCGGCCAGAGCACGGCCACGCTGCCGATCCCGCGAGACCCGTCCCAATTGAACACCGGCGGGACGCCGGCATCGCCGGGATCGCGCCAGTAGGTCTTGAAGCCGGGGCCAAGCTGCATCTCGAGCCCGGCGAGCCAGTCGCCATTGGCGAGGCGTGGGCCCGCCAGCAGACGCACGGCGGATTGATGCCCCTTCGCCCAGGCAGAGGCATGGGCGTCGCGCCCGGCACTCCACGGGCCCGCGCGCCCCGGCGCCGGCATTGCAAGCAGCGCCAGCCCCCCGAGCAGGGAGCGGCGGGTCAAGCCCGGCAGGAATGGCGGCATGTCGGGGACAGGCTTCATTTTCGCGGTACGAACTCCGGCATGATCAGGCAGAATGCCCGCAAGTCCTGTCGAAGGTGTTTCGACAAGGGGACGGTACGCCTTGTTTTGGCGCCCCGCCGTTCACAACTAGGGTCGGGCGGTGTTTCGCGCCACGCCTATCGAGGCACAAAACCGTGAGCAGCGGAAAAGCCGGCCGGCGCCTGAAACCCCAGCGCCGATTGCGGATTGAATATACGGGCGGTCAACGTAGCATGGTGCCATGAAGATCAACCGCATCAAGCAGGCTCAAGGCGGTGAGGGTTTCCTCGAGGGGCAGATGCTCATCGCGATGCCCTCGATGGGTGACGAGCGCTTCGCGCGCAGCGTCATCTATCTCTGTGCGCATTCGGAAGAGGGCGCGATGGGGATCATCGTCAACAAGGCCCTGCCCGACCTGCGTTTCCCGCAATTGCTCGTGCAACTCGACATCATCCCGGCAGGCGAGGACATCCGCCTGCCCGCGGAGGCAAACCGCATGATCGTGCTGCGCGGCGGTCCCGTCGAGACCGGGCGCGGCTTCGTCCTGCACACGCCCGACTTCTTCGTCGACAATTCGACGCTGGCGATCGCCGACGGCATCTGCCTGACGGTCACAGTCGATATCCTGCGGGCCATCGCGCAAGGCGGAGGACCGCGCGAGGCGGTGCTGGCGCTCGGCTATGCAGGCTGGTCGGCCGGGCAGCTCGAACAGGAAATACAGGCCAATGGCTGGCTGACCTGTCCGCCGGACCCGGCCATCATCTTCGACCGCGCGCTCGATACGAAATATGAGCGGGCCCTGCACAGCCTCGGGATCAACCCGGCCATGCTCGCGAGCGAAGCCGGACACGCCTGACGTCGTCTCGCCCGATCAGGCCGCGTCGGGCTGGGCGCCCACCAGGCGGCGCGCCTCGAAGGCGGACATGGGCTCGCCGAAGGCATAGCCCTGCGCATATTCGCAGCCGAGCTGGTAGAGATCGATGGCGTCGGATTCGGTCTCGGCGCCCTCCGCCACCACCTCCATGCCGAGATCGTGGGCCATGCTGGCAATGGCGCGCAGGATCACGGGGCGCGAGCCATTGCCCGTCTGGCGCACGAAGGACTGGTCGATCTTGATCGTGTCGAAGGGGAAGCGCTGGAGATAGGCGAGCGAGGAATAGCCGGTGCCGAAATCGTCGAGCGACAGGCCGGCGCCGATGTCGCGGATGCGGACCAGCATCTGCGCGGCATATTCGGGGTTCTCCATCACAAGGCTCTCGGTCAGCTCCAGCTTCAGCGAGCCGGGCTCGACATTATGGCGGGCGAGAACCGTCTTGACGTCGTTCAACAGGTCGTGGCGGAGCAGTTGCCGGCTCGACACGTTCACGCTGGCGAACATCGGCGGATCGACATCGAGGGCGCGCTGCCAGGCGGCGAGTTCGCGCGCCGTGCGGTCCATGACGAAGAGGCCGAGATCGACGATGAGGCCCGTCTCCTCCGCAATCGGGATGAAGTCGGCCGGCGACAGGCGTCCCTGCTTGGGATGATCCCAACGCAGCAGCGCCTCGAAGCCGGCGACGGTGCGATCCTCGAGCCGCACGATCGGCTGAAACAGCACTTTCAGCTCGCCCCGCTCCAGCGCCCGGCGCAGGTCGCCCTCAAGCGCGAGCCGGTCGGCGCGGACCGCGCGCATGGTCGGCTTGAAGATCTCGATGCGGTCGCCGCCCTGCCGCTTGGCATGGACCATGGCGACCTCGGCATTGCGCAGGAGCTCCTCGCCGCGGGGCTGGCCGCGCGCATCGGGCCGGCCATCCGTCTGAGGGTCTTCCAGCGCCAGCCCGATGGAGGCAGTCAGGAAGATTTCCCGCTCGGCATAGGTCAGCGGGGTCGTGATGGCGCGGCGGATCATGTCGGCGAAGGCAATGATCCGCTCGGGATTGCGCTCGGAGAGCAGGATCACGGCGAATTCGTCGGCCGCCATTCGAGCGATCGTGTCCTGCGGACGCAGGAGGCGGCCGAGTCGTCGCGACAATGTCAGCAGGATCGAATCTCCCGCCGCATGCCCAACCGCCTCGTTGACCTGCTTGAAGCGGTCGATGTCGATGACGATCACGGTTGGGCGCAGGGTCGGATCCTGACGCGACTGGACGAGCGCTGCGTTCAGCCGGTCGTGGAAGAGCTTGCGGTTGGGCAGACCCGTCAGGTTGTCGTGGACGGCATCCTGGAGCAGCCGCTCCTCGGCCGTCTTTGCGTCGGTGATGTCGGCGACGGTGCCGACCACGCGCACGACCTCGCCATCGGTGCCGACGACGGGCCGGGCCTTGAGGGCATACCAGAGATTGGCGCCGTTATTGGCCTTGAGCCGCACGTCGAGATTGACCCGTCCGCGCCGCTGGTCGAGCACGCTGTCGAGCGTGGTGCGGTAGCGATCGCGGTCGAAGGGGTGCACAAGGTCGAGCCAGGCCGAGGCCGGCCCCTCCAGCGCGCCGCGCCGCAGGCCAAGCTGCGCCTCGAGCTCCGGGCTGACATGGATGCGGTCGGCGGTCACGTCCCAGTCGAAGACCAGATCGCCCGAGCCTGCCAGCGCCAGCGCCTTGCGCTCCGTCTCGCTGACAAGCCCATGCCCGATCCCGCCCCCGGCAAAGGCATGCTGCATCACGGTGAAGCCGATCAGCATGACGATCAGCACCAGCCCGCCGATGAGCGCGGGCGGCGCGATGTCGCGGCTGAGCTGGCCCGTCACGGTCAGGCCCGCCGCCGTTACCCAGACGATCAGCAGGAACCAGGTCGGGATCAGCATGATCGCCCGGTCGAAACCGTGCGTTGCGAGATGGATGACGAGCGCGAAGCCGATACCGGCAACGGCTGCGATCGAAATGCGCGCAACGCCGGCCGCCACCGGCGGATCGAAGACGGCAAGGCCGATCAGGCCGCCGAGAAACAGCAGCCACCCCACGGTGACGTGGCTGTAGCGAACATGCCACCGGTTCAGATTGAGATAGGCGAACAGGAATACGAGAAGCGTCGCGGCCAGAGCCGCCTCGGCTGCAGCGCGATAGATGCGTTCAAGCCCGAGCGAGATCGGCAATATCCGCTGGACGAAGCCGAAATCGATGCAGGCATAGGCCAGAACAGCCCAGGCGAGCGCGGCGGCCGCGGGGAAGATCACGGCTCCCTTCACCACGAAGACGATGGTGAGGAACAAAGCGAGCAGGCCGGCAATGCCGATGATGATGCCGCGATAAAGCGTGAGCCCGTTGACCTTCTGCTTGTAGGCTTCCGGCTCCCAGAGCGTGAGCTGGGGTACGGTCTCGGCGGCAAGCTCCGCCACGAAGGTGACCGTCGTGCCCGGATCGAGCGTCATCACGAAGACGTCGGCATCGGGGCTGTCCTCGCGCTCCGGACGCAGGCCCTGGCTTGCCGTGATCGCCGCGACGCGCGAGGCGCCGAGATCGGGCCAGATGACGCCCGACCCGACAAGGCGATGATGGGGAGCTACCAGCAACCGGTCGATCTGCTCGTCGCTGTCATTTGTGAGCGCGAAGACGATCCAGTTCGGCCTCGTGCTCGCCTCGCGGGCCCTGACCGCAATGCGCCGTACGATCCCGTCGGGGCCCGGTGCGGTCGAAATCTGGATCACATCCCCGTCGGAGCGATAGGTCTCGACGACATCGGTCAGATCGATCGCCACCGCATCCAGAGGCACGCGCACGGCCTCCACCGCCGAAGCGGGCGCCAGCGCGCCCAGCCAGCCGGCCAGGAGAAAGAGCGTTGCGATGAGGACGTGGCGAAGGGGGGCGGGCATGACGCCTGGAAAAGACAAAGTTACGGCTTCAGTCGTATCGAGGGGAGGCCCTCAGGGCAACCCGGCGTCTCATCAGCGTCCACCGGCATCTTTTTCCCGCACCTCGAATTCACTGGCCAGCAGCGCGAACAATGCGTGGTCCCGCCAGCGACCGGCAATGCAGAGATATTCACGGGCAAGTCCTTCTCGAACAAAACCGACTTTTTCAAGGAGCCCGATCGAGGCGGCATTGTCGGGGATGCAAGCCGCCTCGACGCGCCGCATCCCGAGCCGCTGGAAGGCGAAGCGAAGGGACAGCCGCACGGCGCGTGTCATATAGCCCTGGCGGGCATAGGGACTGCCGATCCAGTAGCCCATTGTGCAGGTCTGGGCGACGCCACGACGCACGAGCCCGAGCGTGACACCGCCCACAAGCCGGTTGTCCGCCGCGCGGACAATCAGGAAGGGATAGGCCCCGTCCTCGCGGATCTCCTCCGCATAGCGCTTGATGCGGCGGCGGAAGGCGATGCGCGTCAGGTCGTCGGCGGGCCAGATCGGCTCCCAGGGCTGCAGGAAGATGCGGCTCTCGGCGCGCAGGGCGGCCCAGGTCGCGTAATCGTCGAGCACGGGCGGGCGCAGGGTCAGGCCCTGGCCGTGAAGGACAGGCTCGGGCTCGGCGGAGGTGAAGCGGAACAGGGCCATCGTTTCCTCCGCACGAGCCTTCTGCGCAGGCGACGCTTGCAGCGCGGGCGCTTCCCATGCCGCAGGACCCCTGCACAGACAAGGCCCAGGCGCCCAGCATTGCGACAGGTGGGCGGGAGAGCAAGAGGGAACGCGCCTTGCAAGAGGCGCAAGGCGGCGGCCTGCCCGTTCAGCCGGGTGCGAGCAGCGCGCGAAGCTCCCGGCCGGGCGGCAGGCCCTTGAGCGGGCCGATTGCCGCAAGCGTCACCGGACCCGCCAGCATGGTGGCGCCGGCCTGCCGGATGGCGGACAGGTCGATGGCTGCCAGCCGCTCCTCGATCTCGGCGCGCGAGAGGATGCGGCCATAGGTCTGCCATTGGCGGGCGAGCTGCTCGCAGCGCGCGCCGGGCGATTCGAGTGCGGTGAGCAGCGACATGCGCATCTGGGCTCGTGCGCGCTCGATCTCCTCGGCGTCGAGGCCGGCAATTCCCGCCCGCAGGCAGCGGCCGACGATCTCGACAAGCTGC
>JBIPLL010000155.1:0-6328 GCA_044368425.1 Beijerinckiaceae bacterium | reverse complement strand
GCCGCAGACGCTGGCCGGGCATTGGCAATACGACGCATCACAAGGTTCCCAGCAATGATGGCGGCAGCGGAAAAACATCTTCTATTGTGTTACCACATTACAATGCAAGTCACGATCCCGCATTTTTCTCGTCCTTAACGACAGGCGCTGTCGGACCCCTCGTTGCAACCCGCCTGTTTCTGCGTCAATGGCAGGAGGCAATCCGCAGAGAGCCGAAACGGCAGGCAGGCAACCGCTCTGCTGCGCTGCCCTCGGCAAACCAGCAAGGACCACAAGATGAGCATTGAACGTATCGGCGTCGGCCCGCGCATGAGCAAGGCTGTGGTGCACGGCTCCACCGTCTATCTGGCGGGGCAGGTTGCGGACAAGGCCGCAGGTGCCAGCGTCGCGGAGCAGACCCGCGAGATCCTCTCGATCATCGACGGCCTGCTGGCTCAGGCCGGCACCGACAAGACGAAGCTACTCTCGGCCAACATCTGGCTCACCGACATCTCCACCTTTTCCGAGATGAATGGCGTCTGGGACGGCTGGGTCGCGACGGGAAACACCCCGGCCCGCGCAACGGTCGAGGCCAAGCTCGCCGCGCCGCAATATACCGTCGAAATTGCGGTCATCGCCGCGCGCTGACGGCTGCGCTTCAACTCACGAAAAAGGGCCGCTCGAGAGAGCGGCCCTTTTTCTCGTCTTCAGTCCGGTCCTGCGGTCGAGGCCGGAAGCCGGAATTCAGTTCAGGCGGGACTTCACCTCGCCAAGACCCTTGGCGAGATAGGCCTCCGCCGCGGGGCCAACGACCGTCTGGCGCAGCACCGCTTCCGCTGCCTGAACGGCGGCCTGGGCGGCAGCGGCCTTAACATCCGCGAAGGCCTGCATTTCAGCCTGCGCGATCTTGGCCTCGGCCGAAGCCTTGCGACGAATGACGAATTCATCGAGCTTGGCCTGCGTTTCCTGGCGGATCCGCTCGGCGTCGGCCTTGGCCTGCTCGACAATCGCAGCGGCCTCGCCCTCGGCAGCCTTGCGCTTGGCTTCGTATTCGGCGACGAGCGCCTCCGCCTCGGCCCGCAGGCGCTTTGCCTCCGCGAGGTCGTCGGCGATCTTGCGTCCGCGCGCATCGAGCTGGTTGCCCACTTTTGCGAAGGCGCCAGCCTTGTGGACGATCACAAGGAAGATGACGAGGGCAACGGCCACCCAGAAGGTCGGGTTCGAGAGCATGATGGTCTCACTTCCCTGCTGGCGCGAGCGCGCGATCGACGGCACCCGCGACGTCCGCAGGACGCGGTGAGGAGCCCGTCAGGCGCTCGATGATGTCGCCCGCGGCACCGACCGCGATATCGCGGACATTGGCCATGGCCGCGACCTTGCGCGTTGCGATAGTGGCTTCGGCAGCAGCGAGATCGGATGCCAGCTTCGCCTCGATCTCACGCGTGCTGGCCGCCGTCTTGGCAGCCAGTTCGTCGCGAGTCTGCTGGGCCAGCGCCTGGGCGCGGCCGCGAGCTTCCGCAAGCGCCTTTTCATAGGCTTCGCCCGCCGCCTGGGCGGAGGCCCGGGCGCGGGAAGCCGCGTCGAGGTCACCCTCGATGCGCTGGCGGCGTTCCTCGATGATGCCGGACAGACGCGGCACGATGACCCGGCTCATGAGCAGGTAGAGCGTCCCGAAGGACAGCGCAAACCAGAAGAGCTGGGACGGAAAGGTGCTGACGTCGAAGGGCGGGAAAGCGATCTTGCCCGCCGCAGCCGGAGCAGCCATGGCTTACATCCCCTGATGTCCAGATGCGGTAACGGCCCGACCCGGCAATGTGTGCCGGTCAGGCCGCGTGAACCTCACGCGACAGGGCGGGACAATCCCGCCCCGATCGCCCGCCGGATCAGACGACGAAGAGCAGGACCAGCGCGACGACGAGCGCGAAGATGCCCAGACCTTCGGCCAGAGCCGCGCCGATGAAGGCACGACCGAACTGGCTGTCAGCAGCCGAGGGATTGCGCAGGGCGCCGGCAAGGAAGTTGCCGAAGATGTTGCCCACGCCCATGGCGGCGAGGCCCATGCCGAGGCAGGCGAGACCGGCACCGATGAACTTGGCAGCGACGGGATCCATGGAAGTCTCCTTGAGAACAGGCGGTAAAGGTGGGAAGGGCGGGCCGCGCTCCGGTCAGTGACCAGGATGCAGGGCGTCGTTCAGGTAGATGCAGGTCAGGATCGTGAAGACATAGGCCTGCAGGAAAGCAACGAGGAACTCGAGCGCCGTCAGGGCGACGGCCATGGCAAGCGGCAGTGTTGCCGCGACCGGTCCGAGCACCGTGCCGACGCCACCGCTGGCGGCAAGCGCGCCCAGGGCGACGACGAAGCTCGCGAAAACCTTCAGCGCGATGTGGCCGGCCAGCATGTTGGCGAAGAGACGCAGCGACAGGCTGATCGGACGCGACAGGAAGGAGATGAGCTCGATCACCACCATGAAGGGGAGCAGCCAGCCCGGCACGCCCGACGGCACGAAGAGATGGAGGAAATGCGTGCCATGCTTCATGAAGCCGACGACGACCACCGTTCCCATGACGAGCATGGCGAGGGCGAAGGTCACGATGACATGGCTTGTGACGGTGAACGAGCCCGGGATCATGCCAACCATGTTGGCGGTCAGCACGAACAGGAAGAGCGAAAACACGAAGGGGAAGAACTTCATGCCGTCCTTGCCGGTCGCATCCTTCAGCGTGCCGGCGACGAAATCGTGCAGAACCTCGGCGACCGACTGCGCACGGCCAGGGACCAGCGCGCGGCTGCTTGTGGCCCAGTTCAGGCCGCCCACGATGAGGCCGACGGCCGCCACCATGAACAAGGCAGAATTCGTGAAGCCGATATCATAGCCGCCGATCTTCGCCAGAGGCGCGAGCGTCTTGATCTCGAACTGTTCGATCGGGTTGGTCGCCATGCCCCGTCCGGTCCCGTGTGCGCGTCGCGGCCCCGCGTTCCTGAGAGGCCCCTGCGCGGGCTCCATCTCACGAACGCAGGCCGCGCTCAACCGATTCTATCGTCTCTTGCTGCCTGGCCGCGCCACCACACCGGCGGCGCGCATCAAATTCAGCATGCCAGCGCCGAATCCCAGCAGCACTCCCACGATCAGCCCCCAGGGCGAAGTACCGACAAAGCGGTCCATCAGCCAGCCGACAAGTGTTCCGGCAATGATGCCGGACACGAATTCGGCGGACAGGCGGAACCCCTGTGCCAGCGCACTCCGATCTGAAGCCTGCGGCCCCGGCCCGGTCGAAGACTTGTCGCGCTCCGGTTCGATCCGGGCGAGACGCTCGTCGAGCTGCTTCAACCGAGCGGCCAGGGCGGCATCGTCGGACGGCTCCGGAGGACCTTGCGCCCCGTCTTTTCGCCCGTCGGCTGACATCGTCCGCCCTCCGTGCGTGAGATCAGATCGGGCATTCGGCCCGGCCCGGAAACCGCGCGCACCATATTGAGGCCCCTCCCCCCTGTCAAGGATGCGGGCATTACGGTCAAACGTTTGATTTTACGCGAAAAAACGTTCAACCAGACCTTTTGCGCGGCGGTTTTCGCCGCACTGCGTCATGGTTCAGCCCGCTTCGAGGAAGCGCTCGGCGGCCTCGAGATCGACCGAGACCAGCGTCGACACCCCGCGCTCCGCCATGGTGACGCCGAACAGGCGGTTCATGCGGGCCATGGTGATGGGGTTGTGGGTGATGGTGATGAAGCGCGTCTGGGTGCGCCGGACCATGTCGGCAAGCAGGTCGCAGAAGCGCTCGACATTGGCGTCGTCGAGCGGCGCATCCACCTCGTCCAGCACGCAGATCGGCGAAGGATTGGTCAGGAACACCGCAAAGATCAGCGCGGTGGCGGTCAGGGCCTGCTCGCCGCCAGACAGAAGCGTCATCGTCTGCGGCTTCTTGCCGGGCGGGCGAGCGAGGATCTCAAGGCCCGCATCGAGCGGATCCTCCGCGTCGATCAGCGTCAAACGGGCCTCGCCACCCCCGAAGAGTGTAGCAAAGAGCGCCTGGAAATGGCCGTTGACGACGTCGAAGGCGGCAAGCAGGCGTTCGCGGCCTTCGCGGTTGAGATTGCCGATGGCCTGCCGCAGCCGGCGGATGGCCTGGGTCAGGTCCTCGCGTTCCTGCACCAGCGTGTCGCGCTTCTCCTCGATCTCGCGCAGTTCCTCGGAGGCGCGCAGATTGACGGCGCCGAGGCGCTCGCGCTCGGCCCGCACTCGAAGAAGATCGGCCTCGACGGCCGGAGCGGATGGCACATCCCGGATCAGGTCGAGGCGGGCGAGAAGATCCTCCGCCTTTTCCTCGAACGAATCGGCGATGCGCTGCGCCATTTCGTCGCGACGGGCGATGGCGGCCTCGCAGCGCGCCTGTGCGGCGGCGCGGGCCTCGCGAATGCGGGACAATTGTTCGAGCGCGAGCAAGGCCGCCCGGTCGGCTTGCGCCAGTGCGGTCTCGGCTCTGGCGAGATCGTCATGCACCTCGCGCAGGGCGGTCCGTGCCGTTTCGATCTCACGCGACAGCGCCTGGCGATGCGCGGCGATGGCTGCGGGAACATCCGCCAGTGCCTCGCGCTCGCGCTCCACCTCGCTGGCGCGGGCATCGAGTTCGGCGAGCACCGCGCCTGCTCGACCAGCGCGCTCCTGCCAGGCGGCCCGGTCGCCTTCGAGCGCGCGCTGGCGGTCATGCCGGGCGGCGGCCTCGCGGCGAAGCGCGTCCAGAGCCGCGCGGGCCAGCGCGAGCGCGGAACGCGCAGCCTGCGCCTGCGCCTGCCGGGCCGCCAGCGTCTGTTCGAGAGACTGGGCCTGCGGGAGCGCGGCGTCAGCAGCCCGCGCCTCCGCCAGACCCGCCTGCGCCTCGCGGTCTGCGGCCGTCAGGCGGGCCAGCGCCTCGCGCAAGGCAGCCAGCCGCGCCTCCTGATCGGCGGCGCGCTTCTCGCAGCGGGCAAGCGCGGCCCGTGCCTCGTCCTGCTGGCGGCGGGCACGGCGCAAGGTCTCCTGCGCCTGGGCCTCGCCTGTGGTTGCCTCGCGCATCGCCGTGCGGCGCAGTTCCATGGCGATGCGCGCGGCGTCGAGCGTGGCGCGTGCGCTGGTCTGCTCCCGCTCGAGAACGACGAGCCGGTTGCGCTGCTCGAGGCGGCGGGCGGCGGGCGCAGGCGCGTCCCCTGCCGCGACGAGCCCGTCCCAGCGCCACAGATCGCCTTCGCGGCTGACGAGGCGCTGTCCGGGTCGCAAGCCGGGTGCAAGGGCGGGTCCCTCGGCCCGCGTCACAAGACCGATCTGCCGCAGGCGGCGCTGCATCGCGGCAGGCGCGCGCGTGACGTCGGCCAGCCGCATGAGACCGGAGGGCAGCGGCGGATCGTCGAGACCCGGCGTCGTCTCGCTCCAGAAGACCGGAGCGCCGGGGGCGGTCGATGCGTCAAGATCGTCGCCCAGAGCGGCGGCAAGTGCCGTCTCCCACCCCTCGTCGACCGCGATGGCGTCGAGCACGGGGCGGTGGCGCTGGCCGGACGGGGGCGCGAGCAAGGTGCGCAAGGCGCGAATCTCGGCGTCGAGCCGCTCGTGGGCGCGCTCGGCGGCATTCAGCGGCTCGCGCGCCGCGGCTTCCGCCTCGCGCGCGGAGGCCAGCGACTGGCGCGCGGCCTGTGCGGCACGGTCGGCATCGGCGGCGACACGGTCGGCATCGGCGGCGGCGGCGCGTGATTGCGCCAGATCGCGGGCAATCTCGTCGGATGTCGCCGCCGCGAGGTCTCGTTCCGCCCGCTGGCGCTCCGCCTGAGCGCGCGCAAGGCGGGCTTCCCCGTCGCGGATGAGGCGCTCCTGCGCGGCACGGCGGGCCCGCAGTTCCGCAAGCCCGGTCTGGATCGCGCCAAGCGCGCTTTCCGTTTCGGCTGCTTCCGCCTCGCGGGCGACGAAAGCGATCTGCGCCTCCTCGCGGATGGCGGCATCGCCTTCTCCTGCCCTTGCCAGCTCCGCGATCTCGCTCGCCAGACGCTCCAGCGTGGCGCGGGCGTCGGCGGCCTGGGCCGTTTCCCGTTCGCGGTCGCGGGCGATCTCGGCGGCCCGGCGCTCGAGGTCGAGCAGGCGGTCGCGGGCTTGCTTTTCCTGTGCGTCGAGGCCGTCGCGGGCAACCTCCAGCCTTTGCAGCGCGGCTTGCGCGGCGGCGGCGCGCTCCCGCAAGGAGGGCATGGCAGCGGCAGCGACGGCCTGATCGCGGGCGCGGGCGGTCTGGAGGGCCGTGGCGTCGGCAAGGTCGCGCAGCGTGCCGGCAATGGCGGCCTCGGCCCTGGCCGCTTCTTCCCGCGCCGACAGAAAGGCAAGACCCGCCAGCGTGG
>JBIPLL010000461.1:0-3020 GCA_044368425.1 Beijerinckiaceae bacterium | reverse complement strand
GCGGATGCGGGCGGAGAGGTCGCGATAGCGGTCCGCCTGCCGCACCTGACGCCTGAGCGAATCGATCCCGCTCTCGATCTCACGCAGAACGTCCTCAAGGCGCAGGAGATTGTCCTCCGCCGCCTTGAGGCGCAGCTCCGCCTCGTGGCGGCGCGAATGCAGTCCTGCAATGCCGGCCGCGTCTTCGAGGATGCGGCGGCGGGCCTGCGGGCGGGCGGCAATGATCTCGGCGATCTGGCCCTGCCGCACCATGGCAGGCGAGCGCGCGCCGGTCGCCGCATCGGCGAAGAGCAACTGCACGTCGCGGGCGCGCACTTCCTTGCCGTTGACGCGATAGACGGAGCCCTCCTCGCGCGCGATGCGGCGGGAGACCTCAAGCGTGTCGGTCTCGTTGAAGATCGCAGGCGCGGTGCGGGCGGTGTTGTCGATGACGAGCGTGACGTCGGCGTGGTTGCGGGCGGGCCTGTTGGCGCTGCCGGCAAAGATCACATCGTCCATGCCCGAGGCGCGCATGTTCTTGTGGGAGTTTTCTCCCATGACCCAGCGCAGGGCCTCGACGAGATTGGACTTGCCGCAGCCATTGGGCCCGACAATGCCCGTCAGGCCCGGCTCGATCACGAATTCCACCTGATCGACGAAGGACTTGAAGCCCGCGATGCGCAGATGGGTGAGCTTCATTGCCCGGCCGCCCGCAAGGAGCGGCCGAGGCGGCCGCTCCGCTTCACGTCATTCGCCGACCAGCGGCTTGAGGATCTCGTCAAATTCGGCAAGCGTCAGGGCTCCGCTGCGCAGCTGACCATTGATGAAGAAGGTCGGAGTCGAATTCACGCCCAGCCGTTCGGCCGCGTGGTTGCGCACAATATTGATGGCGTCATACAAATCCTGACGCTTCAAGCAAGCCTCGGCGGATTCCTGTGTAAAACCCGCCTGCCGGACGATGCGATAGAGCGCGTCGAGCGGCTTCTCGACGAAAGCCCAGTTGCGCTGCTGCTGGAAGAGCAGGTCGATCATCGCATAATAGCGATCATTTCCGTTGCAGCGGGCGAGCATGAAGCCGGCGAGCGCGAGAACGTCCCGATCGAAGACGAATTCGCGCGCAATGAAGCGAATCTTGCCGGTATCGATATATTTTGCCTTGAGCTGCGGGAAAGTCTCGTTGTGGAAGCGGCCGCAATGCGAGCAGGTCAGCGAGGCATATTCGATCACCGTGACCTTGGCATCCGGGTTGCCCAGCACGACGTCCCCGAGCGGGCCGGCCTTGGCAAGTTCCTCGGGCTTTGCGGTTGCCTGCGCCATGGCCGGCAGGGGTGCAGCCAGACTGAAGGCAGCGCCGGCGAGCGCCAGGAGGGTAAGAAAATGCCGCCGAGCGATCATGCGGATCATCCTTGATGAGGACCGTTGCAACCGGTCCGTGAAACGTGTGCCGGACAGGCCGGCCTGTGGCACAGACCCTTAACGTGGCGGGCGATTGTGGCAAGAGGCAGCCATTCCCGGCGCCTGCGCTTCACGACGTGTTGAGCGGCCAAGGGACGCCAGGTCAGGGACGCCGGGTCAGGACCGCCTCGCCCAGCCGCTGCAAGGCTGCGGCGAGGTCCGGATCGGCGCCCTCCACCTTTTGCGCAACCTGAGCGCGGATGCGTGGCGAGGGGCCGGGCGGGGGCGCGGGGCGCGTGTCGCGCCGGCGCACGGGGCCCTGCCGCAGGGCCAGTTTGCCGATGCAGCGCCAGCCGAAATGGCTATTGACGCGCTCGATGATGAGGGGAGCCATGTGCTGGAGATCAAGCGCGAAGGCGCTCTCGACCCGCACGACGAGGGTGGCGGGCGGGGGCGGGCCATCTTCCGGCGCACCGGAGCGCGGCCAGTCGATCCGCACGAGGTCGGTATAGCGCGCCAGAGGCTCGCCGACGATATCGGGCCAGGAATAGACGAGGCCGGAACGCGCGAAGCCCTTGGCGGCAAGCGCATCGCCGAGGCAGGCTTCGACGAAATCGGCGAGCGGACGGGCCCTGGCCATGGCGTCTCCGGCGACAACAATTCGGGGCACTATTAAAGTCTGACCTGGGGACTCGACCCTTGCGGTGAGCCTCGCTAGGTCAGGCGCCATGATAAAGCGGATCCCGACAAAAGACAGCCTGGCGAAAGATCGCCCTGCGAACGCCGCCTTCGATGCGCTGCGGGCACGGGCCATGCCCGCCGACCTCCTGCGCTGGTATGACCGGCACCGGCGCGCCCTGCCATGGAGGGCGCTTCCGGGCGAGCGGCCCGATCCCTATCGGGTCTGGCTGTCGGAAGTGATGCTGCAGCAGACGACGGTGCAGGCGGTGAAGCCCTATTTCGACCGGTTTCTCGCCCTGTTCCCGACCGTAGAGGCGCTGGCGGCCGCGCCGTCCGAAGCCGTCATGACCGCCTGGGCGGGGCTTGGCTATTATTCGCGGGCGCGCAACCTGCATGCCTGCGCGCAGGCCGTCACCGCCGATCATGGCGGGCGTTTTCCCGACAGTGCCGCGGGGCTGATGAGCCTTCCTGGCATCGGGCCCTATACGGCGGGAGCCATCGCCGCCATCGCCTTCGACCGGGCCGAAGCGGCGGTCGACGGCAATGTCGAGCGGGTGATGAGCCGGATTCTGGCGCTCGACGAGCCCTTGCCGGGCGCAAAGCCCGTGATCCGGGCCGCGACGCAGGCGCTGGTACCGACCGAGCGGCCCGGGGACTTCGCACAGGCCATGATGGATCTCGGCGCCACGATCTGCACGCCCCGGCGTCCGGCCTGTGTGCTGTGCCCGTGGCAGGCTTGTTGCGCGGCGCGCGCTGCCGGCACGATGGAGACCTATCCGCGCAAGGCCGGCAAGAAGGAAGGCGTCACGCGGCGGGGCATCGCCTTCGTGGTGCTGCGGGAGGATGGGGCGATCCTCCTGCGCACACGGCCGGGCAAGGGGCTGCTCGGCGGCATGGCGGAGGTTCCCTCAAGTCCATGGAGCGCCGATCATGACGCGGCACGGGCGCTCGACCATGCGCCGATG